>JAOUOD010000008.1 GCA_029880545.1 Gammaproteobacteria bacterium
TCTATGACAACCAGGTGGTCGATATTGCCGCTTCCATCAAGCCATCGGCGCGCGGCGAGCTGGAAATCACCGATGTAAACCGTATTTACATGGAGCAGGGCCAACTCAGTGTCGAGATCATGGGTCGCGGCATGGCCTGGCTCGATACCGGCACCCATGATTCGTTGCTGGAAGCCTCATCATTTATCCAGACACTGGAAAAGCGCCAGGGCCTGAAAGTAGCCTGCCCGGAAGAAATCGCCTGGCGTCACAACTGGATTGATGACGCGCAGCTCAAGGCATTGGCAGACCCGCTGATCAAGAACGGTTATGGCCAGTACCTGATGAACCTGCTCAAGCGCGATATTCTCTGAGGCGGCCATGAACATCATCGAAACACCGTTACCCGGCGTACTGGTGATTGAGCCAAAAGTCTTTGGTGATACGCGCGGCTTCTTTCTTGAGAGTTACAGCGAGCAGCGTTACCGGGAAGCCGGTATCCGTGCAACCTTTGTCCAGGACAATCATTCGCGTTCGCACAAGGGTGTGTTGCGCGGCCTGCATTACCAGCTGAAACATCCGCAAGGCAAACTGGTGCGGGTAACGGATGGCGAAGTCTTTGATGTGGCCGTGGATATCCGTACCGGTTCACCCACGTTTGGTCAATGGTATGGCGTGCTGCTGTCGGCGGAGAATCATACGCAGTTTTATGTACCGCCCGGTTATGCCCACGGCTTTGTTGTCTTGTCCGAGTCGGCAGACTTTCAGTACAAGTGCACCGATTACTACCATCCCGAGGATGAAGGCATCGTGCTGTGGAATGATCCGGCACTGGCTATCGACTGGCACCTGGCGGCTATTCAGACCGAGGTCCAGTTGTCCGACAAGGACAAGGTGGCACGCATGCTCGCCGATATTCCCGTTGATCAATTGCCTGCCTGGCAACCGTCATCATGAAAATCCTGATAGCCGGCGCCAATGGCCAGGTGGGTCGGGAGTTGTGCCGGCGCAGTGCTGACCAGGGCCATGAATACATTGGCCTGGGCTCAGCCGAACTGGATATCACCAATGCCCAGGCGGTTGACGCCGCAGTGAATGCGTATCAACCGGATGTTGTGATCAATGCCGCCGCCTACACCGCCGTGGACAAGGCCGAGGACGAAGTCGACCGCGCATTTGCCGTAAATCGTGATGGCCCGGCCAACCTGGCGCGCGCCTGTCATGCCGCCGGTATCCCGCTGCTGCATATCTCCACTGATTACGTGTTTGATGGCAGCGCGACCACGCCCTACAAGGAAGAGGATCCGGTCAAGCCGCTGGGTGTTTATGGTCAAAGCAAGCTTGAAGGCGAGCAACAGGTGCAGGTCTTATGTCCGCATTCCGTTATCCTGCGCACCGCCTGGGTGTTTTCCGCCCATGGCAATAACTTTGTCAAAACCATGATCCGGCTGGCCCGCGAACGGGATGAGCTTCGCGTCGTCGCCGACCAGCACGGCTGCCCGACATCGGCAACCGGTATTGCCGACGCCCTGCTTGCCATGGCGCCGCAACTGCAGGCCGATCAAGGCAAGGCAGGCATTTATCATTTCTGCCAGCCCGAACCGACCAGCTGGCACGGTTTTGCCCAGGCCATTATGGATAGCGCCAGGCCCTATGGCGGCATCAAGGTGACTACCGTGCAGGCCATTGCCACCAGCGATTACCCCACGCGTGCAGCCAGGCCGGCCTATTCCGTACTGGATACAAAGAACGTACAAGACACCTTCGGCCTTGAGCTGCGCAACTGGCATGCCTCCCTTGAGCAGGTTATTGACGAGTTGCTTTCCTGAGTTAACCCCGTGCCCGCGTATTGGGCTACAATCGCGCACGACCAGTTATTGACCATTGCTCGCAGTCCGACCCGGGTGCCGCGAATGGTTCATCCATCTTGACCGGGTAATTGAATCGGCTATCCATGACCAGGCCAACATCATCCAACGGCATCAGCCGCTATATCAGGGGATCCAGCCTGTTTCGAACTGCCTTTGGCAGTTTCAGCCTGAAAGTCATCGCCGGTGGCGCGACCTTTGTTTCCGGCATCCTGCTGGCGCGGTTACTGGGGCCCAAGGAGTTTGGCATTTACGCCATTGTTATGGCGGCGGTGACTCTGGCTGGCTCTGTTGCCGCGTTGGGCTTGCCCATGCTGATTACCCGTGAAGTCGCCCGCTACCAGGCCAATGAACAATGGGCCTTGCTCAAAGGCGTTATGCTGACCACGCATCGGTGGACACTCACGGCGGCGGCAATCTTTGTCAGCATCGGGCTGTTGATGGTGATGGCCGACTGGCCCATCGCGGATGTCAGTTGGTCGCTCGCGGCACCGGCCTTGATTATCATCCCGTTGCTGGCGTTAACACTGGTTCGTGCCGCCAGCCTGCGTGGCTTGCACTGGGTGATTCTTGCCGATATCCCGGACTTGATGTTGCGCCCGATCCTGCTGCTGATCATTGCCGGGCTGGTATATATGCTGGTCGGCAGCGCCACGGCCGCCGAAGCCATGCAGTTGCAGGCCGTGTGTTTTGCCGTGGCCTTTGTTATTGGGCTGGTGTTCTTGCTGAAAAAAACACCCGCCGCCGTCAAGAGCGTCGCCGCGGACCATCATCATGCCCACTGGATACGTGAGGCGCAGCCGTTTTTCTGGATCGCGGTGGTATTCCTGGTGGATAGCCAGGTCGGCCTGTACCTGCTGGGCCTGCTGGCCGGGCCGGAGCAGGCGGGTATTATGCAGGTGGCCTTGCAACTGGTGACGCTGGTGGTTATTGGCCTGGCCGCGGTGAATTCGCCGCTGCAACCGCGGCTGTCCGCGGCCTTGGCCCGGCAAAAAACAGACGAGGCGCAAAAACTGCTCACCGAGGCGGCTCGGCTCGGCACCGGTGTTGCCACCGTCGCCGCCCTGGTGCTGATTCCGTTTGCACCGCAAATTGTTGCCCTGTTCGGGCCGGAGTACCAGGAGGCAGCCAATGTGTTGCGCATTGTCGTGCTCGGTCAGTTGATTAACGCCATGGCCGGTTCTTGCGGCATTACACTCAACGCCGGCGGCTACCAGTCTATTACCTTGCTGGGTGTCATTGTTGCCCTGATCGTCAATTCCATCCTGTGCTGGCTGCTCATCCCCCACTGGCAGGCACTGGGTGCTGCCGTCGCTCTCAGTGCCAGCCTGCTGGTATGGAATGTCATGCTGGCGGTGGCGGCCAGGCGCAAACTGGGCCTCTATACACCAATACGTTTCTCCTGATAGGCGCATCAAAACGCACAGGCCACGCACTCAATTCGGCTAATTCCAAATTTATACTGGGCTAATCGACACTTCCTTCGTGGAAAAGAAACCCCGATCGGATATAATCCCCGCCATAATAATCAGCCGAACCATAACTCGGGGCCAAGTACCCCGGCTCGGCATGACGCGGGGATACACCTACACCGAAGTGACTACCAAAATAAGGGGGGGTAGCGCGATGTATCCAGGGGTGACAGCCAACATGTTGCTGGCGCTGGTGATGACCTGCGCCTTTATTCTTGCCTTGCGCCCGGTGGCGCACCGCTTTGGCCTGCTCGATATTCCGCAAGGGCACAAAACCCATAGCCAGCACACGCCGCTGGTCGGCGGCATCGCTATTTACACCAGCCTGGCCATCCTGGTGCTGCTGGCTGAAAGCGGTGTTGCCGCCCTCGAAGGGCTGCGCCCGTTTGCGTGGTTGGTGCTGTTTTCCGGTGCCTTGGTGCTGTCCGGCGCTATTGATGATTACCGCCACTTGTCGGTAGCGGTACGGTTCCCGATCCAGATTGCCGTGGCCACGGGCCTGTGCCTGGCCACCGGCACCCAAATCAATGATCTTGGTTACCTGCTTTATGACGGCGTGTTTGTGCTCGGTATTGCTGCCTTGCCGTTCACGGTATTTGCCATGGTCGGCGCCATCAATGCACTGAACATGACCGATGGTCTCGATGGCCTTGCCGGCAGCCTGGTACTGATAACACTGCTGGCCCTGGCTGCTATCGCTGGCCTGGGTGGTGATACGCAATCGTTGACCTTTCTGCTGACATTGGCCGCCGCCGTAACAGGTTTCCTGTTATTCAATGCCCGCTTACCGGGACGGCATCATGCGCACGTATTCCTGGGCGATGCCGGCAGCATGATGCTGGGCCTGGTGATCTGTTATTTCCTGGTGACATTCTCCCAGGGAGAGAATCGCCTGATGAGCCCGGTGACGGCACTGTGGGTATTTGCCATGCCGTTGCTCGATACCTTCGGCGTCATGATACGTCGCAAGCAGGCCGGCAGGCCGGTATGGGAGCCGGCCCGTGATCATCTGCATCACCGGTTATTGCGTCGCGGCTTTACCATCGGCCAGACCGTTGCCATTATCGCCGCACTGCAATGCTTGCTGAGTGGCATGGGTGTCGTCGGAAACTATTATTCATTGCCGGATTACCTTTTGTTTTACGGTTGGATCACATTATTCGTTATTGCCAATTATGGACCAAGGTATTGGAGGCGGCCCATGAGTAATACCAAGTTTGGACAGACCTTGGATTCATAGGAAGCAACCGGCAAGTGTTTGCAGTCCCCGCATATGCCTGAGCTAACGAACATCCCCATCGACAGAAATTAGGCATCTGCAACCTATATATCTGTTGTTATCGACATGAGGAATAATTTTGAACTGAATGGGTATTATGACGGAAAAAGTACAACCGATTTTCATTATGTCCCTGCCGAGAACTGGGTCCACTCTGTTACAAAGGATTCTGTCTTTGCATCCGAAAATAAGCTCGACATCGGAAGCGTGGATTCTTCTGCCGCTTTTGTATTCTTTTGAATACGATGGGGTAGTCAGTGAGTATTGGCATCGAACCGCTGTAGATGCAATATCAGATTTTGTTGAGAAACTCCCAAACAAAGACGCTGATTTTAAAAGCGCCATAAGGTCTTTTTCGCTAGAGCTCTATGGCGCAGCGTCAGAAAAGGATTCGAGATATTTCATAGACAAGACACCGCGATATCATGTGATGGCGAAACGAATAATGGAGATATTCCCAGATGCGAAGATTATTTTTCTTTGGCGTAATCCACTTGCCGTAGTATCTTCATTGATCAGCACATTTGGACACGGCATATGGAACGTCAATTATTTTAAAATCGATCTTTTTAAAGGCCTGATAGCGCTGATGGATGCATTTAAAGATAATAGTCACCGATCGTTGTCGGTAAATTATGAAAAGTTAATCAGCAACCCAGAAGAGTGTTTATCAAGAATATTTTCATATCTGGACCTGGATGTAGTTGATATAAAATCCATAAATTTGAAAGATGCTGTCTTTCAAGGAAAGATGGGGGATCCTACTGGAACTAAAAATTATGGCGAAATTACATCTTTGCCGCTGAACAAGTGGAAGAGTGTTTTAAGGAGTCCGATAAGAAAGTGGTGGTGTAAGCGCTATATTAAGGAAATTGGAGCAAGTCGATGGGAGTTAATTGGATATCAACAGAAAGATCTTCTTGAAAGTATTGAAGGAATATCTACTTCTTACGGTATACGCGGTATTTGCGAGGACGCTATCAGGCATTTGTATGGAAATATCTTACCGATGATTTCTTCCGTAAACGTTAAAGCAAAATTCAAGAAGAATAAAAAAGTCATCTATCCGTATTATTGATCCACATGGTTATTTAATTGTATGCATAAATATGCAGACCTGTTTCAAACTATATTATTAGTAGCACTATCTGGAAATATGGCGATAGTGGCGTCTGACCGTATTGAATATTCTCTAGTTCTTGGATTTGCGTACTTTCTGTTTCAATTCTTAAAAAGACGGGAGAACCGGATTGAAGTAAGACCAATGATCGTGATCACTTTATTTTCAATACTTCTGATAATTCAATATGTATTAGTTCCAGAAAGTCTTATTTTATCGTCATCAGGGTTTATTCTGAAGTTATGTATCGCTTATCTTGCGATAATTGTTATTAAAGATTTTCCTTTGAAGTATGTTCATGCGATTTTCTTTCTATCCATCATATCGCTCTTTATTTTCACCGTTGACTTAGGATTCCAGAATATTGGAATAGATATTCGCCCATATTTTATTTGGATGAGCGAGATAATTGCTGTAGAAGACTACGGGGTGCAGTCTCGTATAAATATTGGAATACACAATTTTCAGACTGGGGATAATATTGATAGGAACGCCGGATTTTTTTGGGAGCCTGGCGCGTATTCCGGGTACATTATTCTGGCGCTTATTTTTCTATCGGCATGCAGGGATAGAGTCACAGCAAAATCCTTTTGGACAATGTTTCTTATTCTAGTTCTTGCTCTTTTTTCGACGAAATCGACTACAGGTTTAGTCATTTTCCCGCTTGTTGTTGTATTGTTGTTGAATGTCGGGAGTGGCACAAAACGAAATATCTATATAAATGTTTTGGCGATATCTATTTTGATATCGGTTAGTGTTGTAATGTTTGGGGTAATATTTAGCATGGATTTTGTAGGAGACAAGTTGCAAGAGTTGTATGGACGAGCATTTTACCAGGAAGCTGGATGGCATCTTAGTCGATTTGGATCAGTAATGTTCGATTGGGATCATATTCTTGTTCACCCGTTTGTAGGGTGGGGATTTGGAAGTGTCGAGCATTATACGATGTATACCGATCTGACTAGATATGAGGTAGGCAATGGAGCGTCCGGATTTGTTCGGCAAACGGGATTCTTAGGAGCTGCAATATACGTTATTTTCGCATACATCGGCCTCCTTTCAATATTTAGAAAAACATGGAAAGCAATCTACTCAATGTCTTTAGTGATATTGACATTAAACGGTGAATACTTCCTATCGTACCCAATTTTTCTAGCTCTGATGTTCTTGAATAATCAGAAATATTATCCAATCCAGCGCGGGAATTACAGTTCACGATCCAATCTGGTAATGCGTAAAGGCGAGGGTCGATAGTGGCGAAGATATCAATAGTAACTCCTAGTTATAATATGGCGGACTTCATAGAGACAACTCTTCTGTCAGTTATAACTCAAAATAATGTAGATTTGGAATATATAGTTGTAGATGGCATGTCTACCGATAAAACCAGCAAAATCCTGGATCAATATGGGAAATCTATTAGCCATGTAATCTGCGAAGAGGACGAGGGTCAGTATTATGCGATCAAAAATGGTTTTTCCATATCTACCGGAGAAATAATGGGCTGGATAAACGCCGATGATATCTATATGCCTTGGACGCTTTCTGTAGTATCGGAGATATTTGATAGTCACGATGATGTAGATTGGATTATAGGCAATCCTGGGTTTATAAATGAAAGAGGGCAATACATTGCCGTCCACGGAAAGCTCGCGTCGTATCCAAGGCAATATATCCAAAATGGATGGTATAGGCAGCATTTGGCTGGATATCTTCAGCAAGAAAGCATGTTTTGGAGAAGGCGGTTATGGGAGAAGGCAGGTGGTTTGGACCTTTCCCTAAACCTGGCAGCGGACTTCAAACTGTGGGTCAATTTCGCAAAATACGCGGATCTGTTTCCTGTAAATATCCCTCTTGCAGCATTTAGAAAGAGACCAGGACAACAGCGATCGTCGCTTCACAGCAATAAATACAACGAAGAAGTCTTCTCTGTGTGCAAGGATCTACCGCCTCCCCCGTTGTTGTGGAACAAATTGTCATCTCTCGGAAAAGTGCATAGCAGTGTAGCGAGAGCTATAAAATTTCATAAAACAAGAATTTTGTCATATTCAGATATCCGTCAGTCATGGGTTAAAGAGAGTATGCGATTATCGATATCAAGAGTTCATATGACTAATTTGATTTTAGAGTATATGAAACAAAGTTAATTGACGGCAACGACAGGAATTAATTCGTGAATACGATCGAAGAGAAGAAAATCGGATTTGGTGACCTGATAAGAATTAGAAGCCAGGAGGATTTCAGTAATTTTCTTATTGGGCTCGCAGTGGAACAGTATTGCTCTTGGAGAAAAAAAAACAACGAGCCATTGGGCAAGGTTTTAGCCATCTGTGCGACTAATAGGGAGGCTATCATGCTTCCCAAGTTTCCATTTGACAAAATTGTGCTCACAGGAATACATGATCAAACGGAAAATCTTCGCCCATACCTAGATAGAGATCACCGTGTAGAATATAGAGTTGAAAACGCAGAAAAATTATCTTTCGAAAATGCGGAGTATGATCTTGTGTTTTGTAAGTCCGGATTGCATCATCTCGCGCGTCCGGTTCAGGGTTTATACGAGATGCTCCGAGTTTGTAATTCAGCAGCAATATTTATTGAGCCATTTGAAACACCGTTAAGCAACGTTTTGGATAGATTAAATCTTAGATCAAAATATGAGCGACAAGACGATATGAACATTGAGGGACGGGACAACTATGTTTTTCGGTGGCAGAGGCGATTGCTCGAGCAACTCCTAAATAGTTATTATCTTGAGTCAGGTTATAAGTTGGATATTGTACGTGGCTGGATGAGTAGCCGGTACAATGCACACGATAATGGAATAGTTCGTATGGCATCCTCCGTAGCAGGGTTTCTTGCATCGAATTTACCAGGATGTGGTGGGAATCAGATTATTTGCACGATAAATCCTGGTATGAATTTGCCGCCGAACTAACAACAACATAATTTTCGACGCCGGCTACATAAAAGAGGAAATATAGTTTTGGATGCTTCAAGATACTATCGTATAAGAAGAAGAGTAAGAAAAACTGTTCAATATTTCGTTATGAGGAATATTGCCCCGTTAACGCCACATCAATTACGTGCGTATAGGGCGTCTCCAAGGGTGTTCGCCAACAGTATACCTAAGGCGGGTACAAATCTCTTGAGCCGATTGCTTAAAATGATGCCGAATGTTGTTCCAGCATGGACGTATCACATTGACGAGACAATGGATGGGGCGTTTAGACAACTACGTAGCGGTAAGAGAGGGCAGATAATCACGGCTCACATGCCTTGGACTCAGAAGCTGGCAGAAGTCTTGGAGGAGGAGCAATACAAAAAGGTTTTCATAGTGCGTGATATGCGAGATGTGATCGTGTCCGGATTACATTATGTTACAAAGAAGGATAGGTCGCATCCTCTTCATGCTTATATGAAGTCATTGCCAGACGATGATTCGAGATTAACATCGCTGATAAAAGGCGTCGATGCAGCGTACTACCCAAATCAGATAAAACCAGATAGTTGGTATAATGATTCTTATCGGTCCTTTATTCCTTGGATTGATGATTCGGACTGTTGTCTTCTTCGGTTTGAGGATTTAATTGGTGAACAAGGGGGTGGGTCTGGCGGCGTGCAAGCACAACAAATCAGTAAGCTGGCTGCTCATTTAGGTATTGATCTAGATCGTAACGAGGTAACGAAAATCTCCGCCAATTTGTTTTCTAGCTCATCTAGAACGTTTAGAAAAGGCCAGATAGGAGATTGGGTTTATCATTTCAGTGATTTCCATAAAGAGATATTCAAAGAGTATTACGGTGAGCTACTAATAAGGCTCGGATATGAGGAAGATGGGAATTGGTAGATATAGTGAAACACATTTATCGTAGTCAATTTCTGTAGAAATGGTGGTAGTAAGTTATAAAGTTAGTATCACAAAGAGTTCCTACTGGGAATATTAATTGTGTGTTGTTTAGTGAACGCTATATGGCAATAGTATATACGCATGGCAACGTAGATTTGTTATAAGCAAGAATACCGTTAAAAGGTTAGTGTGTGGATATAGTCGAAGTGATGTCTTACAACGTTTTTTGCGGAAAGCTCTCAGACGTTAAATGGGGCACGGTCAAAGTTATCAATACAATAAACGCGCATTCATTCAATATCGCGAGGTGCGATGGTGTATTTCAAGCCGCGTTGCAACAAAGTGATGTCCTGTTGCCAGATGGATCGGGAATAGTGTTGGCAGCATGGCTTTTAAAATCCACGAAAATAAATCGTATTACCGGGATGGATGTATATTTTCATCTTTTGGAGCGTCTAAATAGGACAGGGGGGCGTGTATTTTTTCTTGGGTCCACCGACAATACTTTGCATAGAATATGTGAACGGTTTCAGAAGGATTATAAAAATGTGTCGGTTGGTGTATTTTCTCCGCCCTTTGCTGATAGTTTTAGCGAAAGTCAAAATCACGAAATACTTGAGAAAATAAACATTTTCAAGCCAGATATTTTGTTTGTTGGAATGACTGCGCCCAAACAGGAGAAATGGGTATTTCTTCATCAGCACAGTATTGACGCAAAATTGGTAGTAAGTATTGGGGCGGTATTTGATTTCTATTCTGGTACAGTGAGCAGGGCACCAAAAATTATGGCCAAACTTGGTTTAGAGTGGCTGTTTAGATCCATAAAAGAACCAAGAAGACTTGGGTACCGGAACGCAACCGCTATACCAAAGTTCCTTTTTGCGATTTTGCGACATAAATTATCCGGGAAGCAGTGTTAGCAGGAGAAGGGTGTGAGAATTGTATTTATTACCCAGGAAGAACCGTTTTACTTGGCTGCACAAATCGAATATTTGCTGAGTAACGTAGTGCAGAAGGCTCAAATCGTCGGTTGTGTCCTAACATCAGTCTCACCATTTGGAAAGAATGAAGGATTTATCCTAAAGGTAATTAGAACAATAAAAATATTCGGCCCCAGATTTTTTCTTAGATATGCAATGTTATTCGTGGAAAAACGTTGGAAAAGGGGGGCGAGGGTTAAAGATGTATTTAGTAAATACTGCGTTCCGATAATAGAGCCAGAAGGATCAATCAATGACTCTCGCATACTGAACCATATAGTGCAATTTAAACCGGACCTAATAATATCCATAGCTGGAAATCAAATATTTCGAAAGCCACTATTGGATTTGGCACCAAAAGGTTGCCTCAATTTGCATACGGCGTTGCTGCCAAAATATCGTGGACTTATGCCTTCGTTCTGGGTTCTAAAAAATGACGAGAAAGAAACCGGAGTATCGGTTTTCTTCATGGACGAAGGTATCGATAGCGGTCCTATTGTTGTGCAAAAACGAGTTAATATTGGAAATAGGACTCAGCAAGAATTGATACGGCATACCAAGCGCATAGGAATGGACGCAATACTGGAAGCAATCGACTTAATTGAGCAAGACAAAGTAGTGTTGATGGAGAATCGGGACGAAGATATGAGCTACTACTCATTCCCGACCAGGCAAGACGTCAAGGAGTTCTATGCCAAGGGCAAGCGTTTCTTCTGATGAAAATTCTCACCTTTGATATAGAAGAGTGGTTCCATATTCTGGATAACGTCAGCACCAGGAGCGAAAACGAGTGGCGTAACTACCCGTCGCGTATACATGGCAACATGGATCGTATCCTGAGTCTGCTGGAGAAGAATCAACAACGTGGTACATTTTTTTGTCTTGGCTGGATTGCAGAAAAATATCCAGAAGTGATACGGCAGATTGTCGATGCCGGTCATGATATTGGCTCCCACTCCACCATGCACCAACTCGCCTATGATCAGTCTCGTCAGGAATACAAGAAGGACCTGGAGCGTTCAATCAAAGTGCTGGAGGATATTACCGGCCAGTCAGTACGATACTATCGGGCACCGGGGTTTTCTATCACTACCGAGAACCTTTGGGCATTTGAGGAGCTGGCTTCCCACGGTATTGAGCTGGATTGTTCTGTGTTTCCCGGTAACCATGGGCACGGCGGGATCCCTCGTTACTCGCACGCTCTGCCATCGATCATTGAATATCAAGGCATATCAATGAAGTCGCTGCCGATTAATTCGGTAAAACTGTTTGGCGTAAACATTATATTTTCCGGCGGCGGCTATTTCAGGATTGCGCCATTATGGTTGTTAGATCGATGGTTCCGGCAATCAGGGTACGTCATGACCTATTTCCACCCGCGTGATTTTGATGCCGCTCAACCGGTAGTGCCCGGGCTTTCTATGATGCGAAAGTTCAAGTCCTATGTCGGCCTTGGCGGGTCGTTGCGCAAACTGGAAACATTGTTGACCCGTTTTGATTTTTGCACGGTGTCTGAGGCCGAGGCTCGAACCGATTGGGCGGGGGCGCCGAGAGTCAGGCTTGGATAGCGCTATACACTGTTTTGCAAACCCCCATTCAAGGCGATATAGTCCGGGAATAATCATAAAGCACGAGATTGGCCGCGAGGCCATGCAGGGTGTGCACACATAAGAAGAAGGCAGAAATGCCGCGCGACGCAGGGCTAATAATGACAATTTACCGATCGGGGCCAGTTGATGACATTGCCACTGAAAACACCGGTATGGTCGCGCCTGCTGCAGGAGCAGCGCGCGCTCGCCACTACCCGGATTGCGTCTCTATTCCAGGATGATCCTGATCGTTTTGCGCGGTTTTCGCGTCAGTTAGACGGCTTACTGTTCGATTTTTCCAAGAATCCCATCACCCAGCCTGTTTTTGATGCCTTGATCGAGCTGGCGGAATCCAATGGTTTGCGCGCGGCCCGGGAGTCACTGTTTGGTGGCGGCATCGTGAATCCTTCCGAAAACCGTTCGGCCATGCATGTTGCCTTGCGCGCGCCTATGTCCGGGGATCATGGGCTCGATGCGGTCGCGGTCAACGGCAAGCCGGTGCTGGTCGAGGTAGAGCGAGTTCGTACGCGCATGGCGGAACTGGCCCATGCCGTCCATTCCGGTAGCTGGCTGGGCTATACCGGCAAGCGTATTACCGATGTCGTGAATATCGGCATCGGCGGTTCGGAGCTGGGACCCAAAACCGTGTTGGAAGCACTGGAGCCATTCTGGGTGCCGGGCATTACGCCGCACTTTATTTCCAACCTCGATTGCAGCCAGCTTCATCACGCGCTGGCGGGTCTGAACCCGGAAACCACGTTGTTTATTGTTTCCTCCAAATCCTTTACCACCCAGGAGACCATGTCGAACTGGCGCCTGGCGAGACGATGGTTTGTCGACCAGGCGGGTGAAGCCGCCCTGGTGCATCATGCCCTGGCGGCCACCGCCAATGTTAAGGAGGCCGTGGGTGCCGGCTTTGCGCCGGGCAATATATTTGAATTCTGGGACTGGGTAGGCGGTCGTTATTCGTTGTGGTCATCGGTCGGCCTGATCGTTGCCCTGACCGTTGGCTATGATCATTTCGCCGCCTTGCTGGACGGCGCCCATCGCATGGATCGGCATTTTCTTGAGACGCCGTTTGAAAACAACCTGCCGATCTTGCTGGCCCTGGTAGGCATCTGGAATCGCAATTTCATGCATTACGACTCCAAGGCCATCCTGCCCTATGACTATGCCTTGCGTTCACTGCACGCCCACTTGCAACAGGTCGATATGGAGAGCAATGGCAAAAACGTCGATGTGGAAGGCAACGCCGTGTCCTGCCAGACCGGGCCGATATTGTGGGGTGGTGCCGGTTCCAACGGACAGCACGCGTTTTTCCAGTACCTGCACCAGGGTACATCGACGGTGCCGGTGGATTTTATTTGTGCCATTAATGATACCGGTCATGAATCCGAAACCCGCAAGCACCTGGTTGCCAGCATGATTGCGCAGTCCGAAGCCCTGATGGAAGTGGCTGATGACCCGGGCCTGTTCCGCAAGGGCAAGGAAGCGTTTATGCAGTACAACGGCAATACACCATCCAATGCCATCATGCTGGATGAACTGAGTCCGCGGAACCTGGGCATGTTGTTGGCCATGTATGAACACGCCATTTTTACCCAGGCCGCCATCTGGAATATCAATCCATTCGATCAATGGGGCGTCGATATCGGCAAGAAACTGGCCGGCAAACTCTGGAGCGAGCTGGATGCCGGTGAAATCAGTGGTGAGCATGATTCGTCGACAGTTGGCTTGTCGCAATTTTTCCTGAAGCATTTTCGAAACGGCAACGGCAACTGATCGTGCCGTGTCCGTTGACCGTGGCGCACGTGCTTATCTTGAAAATCAAAAGCGTTGTACTTGATTCATACTTTAGTGGGTGACCAAAACTAATTTTTACTATACTCTCCAGATAAAAATTGTTGATAATAAAAACAATGCAGCAAGGAGAGGAGCATGGCAACAGGGGTGGTCGCCGGAAAGTGCCCGGCTTGTGAGGGTGGTGTGACGGCGCGCAAGCGCCGTGAAGACTGGATGCGCTGGATTCCTGCATCCAGGGTATTTGAGTGTAAAAGCTGTGGCGCAAGGTACCTTATTATATTGAATCTGCTACGTTTTCCGTTATCATAGCCCCACCATAAATAGCCTTATAAAACAGAAATTTAGTGTTTCGTAACATCCTGATTGTATGCGTCGGCAATATCTGTCGCAGTCCCATAGGCGAGTACCTGATGCGCGAGCGTGCGCTGGAGGCCGGTCAGGACGCGGTGCGGGTGTCGTCCGCAGGGCTGGGGGCGCTGGTGGATCATGGCGCGGAGCCCAATGCCGTGCAGGTGGCCGCCGGTCTCGGGCTGGATCTTGGGCCACACAAGGCCCGGCAGCTGGATGATGCCATGCTCCGCGAGAGCGACCTGGTCCTGGTCATGGAGCGCTGGCAGCAGCAGGAAATCGAACGAAAATACCCGTTTGCCCGGGGTCGCGTGCATCTGTTGGGCAAGTGGAATGAGCTGGAAATAGAAGATCCGTATAAAAAGCCGTTGCCGTTTTTTGAAAAAACCTGTGACGACATCGAAGAGTGCATCGGCCTGTGGTGTGAGAAGTTATGGAAAACCGTGTAATAGAATCAAGCCTTGATCCCGGGATGACTGGCATGTCATTGACTGCCGTATCCCGTCGTTTGGCCGTGCTGCTGTCCGTGGCCGTGCTCAGCGGTTGTATGCTGGCCCCCGGCCTGCACCTGTCCAGCACCGATTTCGATGGCGACGCACCGGCCGAGGAAAAGGCCCTGGCGGATCAGTCGCCGGAACTCGAAGTGGCATTGGTGCCAGTGACCCCGGCGCTGGTTCGACGCCAGGCCACCGAGCTGTCACAGCAACCCGGTGTTGCCGTCTCCTTGTCGGACCCGACGCCCCATATTTACCGGGTTGGGCCGCAGGATGTGTTGAGTATCATCGTTTGGGAGCACCCCGAGCTGACCATTCCCGCCGGCGGCGAGCGCCCGGTGGAGAAAGCCGGGCACCAGGTGAATAACGATGGCCAGATTTTTTATCCTTATGTCGGCCTGGTGCATGTTGCCGGCAAGACCACCGATCAAATCCGTACCGAGCTAACCCGGCAACTGTCGCGATTCATCAAGCGCCCGCAGCTCGATGTACGCGTAGTCGCCTTTAACAGCCAGAAGGTCTATGTCAGCGGCCAGGTCAAGCAGCCGGGCAACCTGCCGATCAGCGATGTACCCCTGCACGTGGCCGATGCCGTAAATGCTGCCGGTGGCGCCTTGCCCACGGGCGATGTCTCACGCGTGGTGTTATCCCGCGATGGCAAGAAGCAGTTATTGAACCTGGTCGCGTTGTACAGTTTTGGTGATGTCAGCCAGAACCTGTTGATGCGCAGCGGTGATTTGTTATACGTGCCGGAGAACAATACCAACAAGGTGTATGTCATGGGTGAAGTAAAAAAACCCGCCGCCTTGCCGTTGTTTGATGGCCGCATGACCCTGGCCGAAGCCTTGAGCACCGGTGGTATTGATCAAAATGCCGCTGCCGGGCGCGTGTACATTTTACGTCGTAATGGCGAGGGCGCGTTGGCCTACCATCTTGATGCCAGCGAGCCGGATGCGTTGATATTGGCAACAGCATTTCAGTTGAAGCCGCTGGATGTGGTGTTTGTGTCTACAGCCGGTGTCAGTCGCTGGAACCGCGTGATGTCACAATTATTGCCGACAGCGCAAACCCTGTGGACCCTGGACAGGCTCGATCCAGCGAATACTCAATAGTTTTATGCAAGCTGTTTGGCAGCGCCCGGGGTCAGAAGTAGGCCGGAACTAGAGCGCCCGGGGTCCAAGTAGGGTGGAACTAGAACGCCCGGGGTCAGACCAAGGGAGCTGATGACATCAGCGAGTCTGCTCTGACCCCTGATGAAACGATTTGAAGCGGTGAACAAACAACGCCGTTAGAACGCCCGGGGTCAGACCAAGGGAGCTGATGACATCAGCGAGTCTGCTCTGACCCCTGATGATGCGGAAACAACACCAAAGCGGTAAGGGATACATGAACGACGTACAGCAGACACTGCCCCCAGGTAATCAGCAACCGGACTTCGTTGACGACGATACCATCGATATCAGCGAATACATCGGCATGCTCATTGAAAACCGCGTGCTCATTGGCAGCATCACCGCCGCGTGTTTTTTCCTCGCCACCTTGTATGCATTTGTTGCCACACCGATCTATCGCACCGATGCCCTGTTGCAGGTGGAGCAAGATGCCTCGCCGTTCCAGAAAATGGATGAGCTGGCCAGCATGATGGGCGCTGACGCCACGTCAGCGGTCACCGAAATTGAAATCATCAAGTCACGCAAGGTCATTGGCGGCGTCATCGACAAGCTAAACCTCACCATTGAAATCACGCCCAGGTATTTCCCCTTGTTTGGTGCATCCTCGGCGCGCGCGTTCAAGCCCAAGGTTGATGAACTTGCCGAGCCATGGTTATGGTTCGACAGCTATGCCTGGGGCGGCGAAGTGCTCGACATCGACCGGCTGAGTGTACCGCGCACGCTGGTGGAAGAGGATCTGCAATTTGTCGTCAAGGACGACAAGCACTATGCCCTGTATGCAACCGACGAACTGCTGCTTGAAGGCGAAGTCGGCGTGCCGGCTGAAAACGCCGACACCGGTGTCAGCATGTTTGTCAGCCGCATGCGCGCCCGCGCCGGTATCAGCTTTAAGGTCAGGAAGTATTCACGCACCTTGTTAATTGTCGAATTACAGAAAAAGGTCAACGTTTCGGAGAAAGGCCGCAAGACCGGCATCCTCAGCGTCAGCCTCGAAGGCAAGGATCGTGACCAGATCACCACCGTTGTAGACGAAATCACCAGGAGCTACCTGCGCCAGAATGTTGAGCGTCGTTCCGAGGAATCGGAAAAAATGCTCGAATTCATATCATCACAACTGCCTTCGCTGAAAACTGACCTGGGCGCAGCGGAGCAGGCGCTAAACCGCCATCGTGAAGACAAGGGAACGGTAGACCTGAGCTTTGAAAGCCAGAAGCTCATTGATCGTGTTGCCGATATCGAGTCGGCCATATCCAAGCTCAATATCGAAAAAGCCGAGTTGTCACAAAAACTGACTACCAGTCACCCGGTAATTATTGGCATCAACGAAAAACTGTCCAAGCTTGATGAACAACGTCGCGATATTGAAACGTCGCTGTCCAAGTTGCCGGAAACGGAACTGGAATCGGTCAAGCTCAAGCGCGATGTGACTGTTGCCAACGAGTTGTACATGTTGCTGCTCAACAAGACCCAGGAGTTGCGCGTCGCCAAGGCCGGTACCGTCGGCAGTGTACGCGTTATTGATATCGCCTTGCCGGGTGAAGAACCGGTCAAGCCGAAGAAGTTGTTGATCATGGCGGTCAGCCTGATTCTTGGTTTTATTGCCGGCATTATGGCTGCGGCCTTGCGCAAGGCGCTCAACAAGACCGTGGAAGATCCCAATGCCATTGAAAAGAACCTGGGCTATGCCATTTACGCAGAAATCCCGCAATCGCAATACCAGGAAGTGTCTGACAAGGCGCTGAAGCGCAAGAAGTCGCGTGATCGTGAACTGCTGGCGCACACCAACAAGGAAGACCCGGTAACCGAAAGCCTGCGCAGTTTGCGTACCAGTATCCAGTTTGCCCTGCTTGAAGCCACTAATAACGTGGTACTGATCTCCGGCCCGGCACCGGAAATCGGCAAGTCATTTGTATCGTGCAACTTCTCGTATGTGATGGCCGAAGCGGACAAGAAAATCCTGCTGATTGATGCCGACATGCGCAAGGGCCATTTGCATGAATACTTTGGCCTGGAGCGCAGCCCTGGCCTGTCCGAGCTTGTCAGTGGCGAAGCCAGTCTTGACAAGGTCATCCACAAGGGCGCCTTGCATCCGAACCTGGATGTCATCAGTTCCGGTGTCTATCCGCCCAATCCATCGGAGTTGCTCATGAGTCCGCGGTTTGTGGATTTCCTCGAGAAGGTCAAGCCGAACTATGATCTGATCATTTTTGATACGCCACCGATCCTGGCGGTAACCGATGCGTCTGTGCTGGCGCGCAATGCCGGCACCTGTTTCATGGTGTTGCGTTCCGGACAGCATCACATGCGCGAGATCAGCCTGGCGTTCAAGCGCTTCGAGCAAAACGGTGTGCGCATGCGTGGCGCCATATTCAACGGCGTGGAAATCGCCGCCCGTGGTTATGGCAAGAGCTACGGTTACAAGTACTACAGTTATCAGTACCGCTATAAATAAAGCCGGCACAAGGTAGCGATATAAAGGGAAGAGTTGGTCATGAAGTCATCGAATACGGTGTACCACAACGCCACGGTAACGCGTGAGCGTCGCGAGGGTCTGAACAAACACAAAGGCGCGGTATTGTGGTTCACCGGCCTGTCCGGTGCCGGCAAATCGACGCTGGCACATACAGTCGAGGAACAACTGCACCAGCGTGGTATTCGCACCTACGTGTTTGATGGCGACAATGTTCGTCATGGCCTGTGCGGCGACCTGGGTTTCAGCCTCGACGATCGCAGCGAAAACCTGCGCCGTATCGGCGAGATGACGCGCCTGTTCCTGGATGCCGGCATGGTGTCATTGACCGCGTTTATTTCACCGATGCGCGAGGATCGTGAGCGCATCCGCGGCATCGTTGGTGAGCAGGACTTTATCGAAATTTTTTGCCAGTGCGATATTTCCATTTGCGAGCAGCGTGACGTCAAGGGCCTGTACAAGCGTGCACGCGCGGGTGAAATTGCCGATTTCACCGGAATTTCCTCGCCCTACGAAGCACCGGAAAATCCCCAATTGATCGTCAATACCGGCAGTGACAGCCTCGAAGACTGCGCCGCCCAGGTAATTGGCCTGCTGCAGCAGCGTGGCATCCTGTTGTCCTGATCCGGTCCTCCTGGATTGTCGGAAAAGTGAGTGGTCGCAGACTTTACGGCCGGGACTGGGTCTTACAGGGTTGAGAACGTAGTAAGACAATCGTCTTGGTTTCTCAACAAATTCCCCAAGAATTCGGTTTCAAATTAAGCAATTAACTGTATAATGGATCGCTAATATTGTTTGCCCATCGTAGTGTGACTTGGTGACAAGAAGGGGGAAGCGAGCATGACTATGGCGGTTGACGAAATTGTAGACAGCCTGATTTCCACCGAGGACGATATTTCCAGCGCCGCCCGATCCATGAAGGCCATGGCACACCCTCTGAGGCTGAAAATCCTCTGTATTCTTGGTACCAACCGGGATATTTCGGTGCAAGACCTTGTCGACAAGGTTGGTACGTCGCAAAGCAACATTTCCCAGCATTTGTCCATACTCCGCGAAAAAGGCATTCTCACCACCCGGAAAGATGCCAACAAGGTGTATTACAGCATTGCTGATCCGGCGGTCGTGCGATTGATCGGATCGCTACGCGAAGCGTTTTGCGGTATCGCTGATTAGGCGGCGATCAGGATGGGTTTGGCGCGCCTGCGCTGAACCGGCGGCCGGCGCTTGTTGCCCGGCGTGCAAACCGATAGAGTTAGCCCCCAAAAAGTTATCGATAAACCCCGCCCGGTCGCGGAGATGCCCGGGCTCAAACCATCACAGGTAGACCCATCATGGAATTTGTTGTAGCCAATTGGTACTTGTTTGCCGCGCTGGCGCTGATTTTGTTTATGTTGTTTGGCAGTACGATCACCCTGGCCATGAACGGCATCAAGTCCGTCAATGCGTCCCAGGCGATTCAGCTGGTCAATCATGACAAGGGCGTCATGATCGATGTGTGTGAAACCGTTGAATACCAGCAGGGACATATTCCCGGCGCCGGGAATTATCCGATGAGCACGCTGGGCGCACGCCTGAAGGACCTCGAAAAACACAAGGCCAAGCCGGTCATTGTTGTATGCCGCAGCGGCAACCGTTCTGCCCGCGCCGCGGTGATGCTGAAGAAGCAGGGGTTTGGGCAAGTATATAACCTGAATGGCGGCAACATGGCCTGGCAGCGGGACAGCCTGCCCATGGAAAAGTAATCTGAAGGACAGCTTATGGCCGAAGTGACCATGTATTGTACCCATGCGTGCCCTTACTGCCGCATGGCTATTGCGCTGCTGACAAAGAAAGGCGCCGTGATTAACCGGATACAGGTGGATGAGCAGCCCGAATTGCGGGCCAGGATGACCGAAATTACCGGTCGCACCAGCGTACCGCAGATTTTTATTGGTGATCGCCATGTCGGCGGTTATACCGATATCGTGGAACTGGATATGGAGGACGAACTCGACCCGCTGTTGCAGGCTTGAGTATCAAAGTTGTTGTTTATCCTTGGCCCCGGCCAAGAGAACAGAAAATTACAATATCAGTTAAGGAATTATCATGAGTAATGAAGCCGGAGAAAACCAGGGCGATAACACGCAGGCACCGGAAGGGCCGGTATTGAGTCTTGAGCGTGTATACCTGAAAGACGTATCGTTTGAATCGCCCAACAGTCCTGACGTGTTTGCCATGCAGGGCGGCAACCCGGAAATCAGTATCCAGATCAACATGGGTCATCGGCAACTGGGTAACGAAGGTTTTTATGAAGTTGTGCTGAATATAAACGCCACCGCCAAGCTGGAAGAGAAGACCGTTTTTCTTGCCGAGGTTCAGCAGGCCGGACTGTTCATGATCAAGGGTGTGCCGGAAGAAGAATTGACGAAGGTACTGGAAATCGCCTGCCCGAATATCCTGTTGCCGTTTGTGCGCGAAGCAGTGAACGACTTTGTTACCAAGGGTGGTTTCCCGCAGTTGTTGATCAACCCGGTAAACTTCGAGGCCCTGTACATTCAGAAACAGGCCGCGCAACAGGCTCAAGCCAAGCACTAGGTTTGCTGATTAACCCGGAACCGAATACCGGGATGAAGCTGGTTGCCGCCATCAGTGTTATTGGTTGGTGAAAAGCAGGGAGGAATGCGTGACTGATCAATCACCATCTGTTGCTGTACTGGGTGCCGGTTCCTGGGGAACCGCGCTGGCCATGCTGGTTGCCCGTAACGGCTTTAACGTGACCCTGTGGGGGCACGATGCCGCGCACATGGCCATGTTGGCCCATGAGCGAAAAAACAGCCGTTATCTTCCCGGCATGACTTTTCCGGATAACCTGGAAATCAGCGATAACCTGAACGATACCGCAACGACTCACGAGAACTGGCTGGTGGTGGTTCCCAGTCATGCGTTTCGCGTGACATTGGATGCGCTGGCGCCGTTCGCCTCCGCTGATACAAGGCTGGCGTGGGCGACCAAGGGACTGGAGCCGGAAGCCAGCCGCTTGTTAAGCGATATCGTTACCGAATCCTGTCCGGGCGTGCGTTCTGCCGTGGTATCCGGCCCGACCTTTGCCAAGGAAGTGGCCATGGGTATGCCTACTGCGCTGACCGTCGCTTCAAGCGATACCGAGACCGCCGAGCATGTCGCCAACTGGCTGCGCGGTGACACCGTGCGCGTGTATACCAATTCAGATGTCATCGGCGTGCAGCTGGGTGGCGCTATCAAGAATGTCATGGCCATTGCTGCCGGCATCAGTGATGGCCTGGGATTTGGTGCCAATACCCGCGCCGCCCTGATTACCCGCGGGCTGGCGGAACTGACCCGACTTGGGGTCGCCATGGGTGGCCACGCTGAAACCTTTACTGGTCTCACCGGTGCCGGTGACCTGGTGCTGACTTGCACTGACAACTTGTCCCGCAATCGCCAGGTGGGCCTGGGCCTGGGTGCCGGCAAGTCGCTGGCAACCATTCTGTCCGAACTGGGGCAGGAGGCGGAAGGCGTCAATACCGCACGGGAGCTGCATCGCCTGGCGGCCAGGCTCGGTGTTGATATGCCCATTACCGAACAGGTGTTCCGGGTGTTGTACGAAGGTGTTTCGCCGCGCGATGCGGTGGTCGCCCTGTTGCAGCGCGACCCGAAATCCGAATAGCGTCGATTTCGGGCTGGAGCCGCTTTTCTGCCTGCCAGCAACTCTCGAGATCACCGGCATTTTTGGCCCTCAGCGGCAGCAATTTGACGTGATTTGTCAGTTGCTTGTCTGAATTTGCTTCGCTGAGCCCTGCGTCAAATTTTTGGCATTTTCCATATAAAACAACAGCTTTTGCTGGATTTGCGTAATTCATGTCTGGCAATCACCGGTTCCAGCACATATTTTGACTTTTTCTCTCTAATTATCAGTTGGTTACAAGACATTTTTTAATTGCCTTGTGAGAATCATGTCTTCCTCCGTCAAAAACCTGACTTTAATCACACAATAAAACCCTGAGTATTTCCACTGATTGAACTTTTTCAATTAGTCAAAAATTGCCAAAACTTTGGCACGGTCGTTGCTGAGCAGCCGCGTAAGCAATAAAAAGATGAATAAATCGCATAATTGACATAAACTAGTCTGCATAACCTATTGAATTATAAAGACGTTGATTCATCCTGGTCTGCGGATTTCTAAACCTGGCACAAGTATGTGGAAGAACGGGGCGCGAGGACCGAATGCCTGACGACAAAACCAATCCGGGAACATGGTGCGACACGATGAAAACTTGTTGTCGAGTTTTTGTCATGTCCACGATTATTTTTGTGGCTATGCTCGGCCAATCACCGGTATACGCTACACCCGTCTCACGCACTATCACCATTGACGGCGTAATGACCGATTGGATTGCGCCTTTCGACCTCACAACCAACCCCGGACAATTTTCCACCGATGGTGACGGCTCGGTCTGTCCTTCAACCGACCTGGATACCGGTACACCTTGCGCGGTGCTGACGCCCAGTGGTCGTGACCTGGCACGATTTGCCTACACCTGGGATACGACGAACCTGTACTTCTACGTCGAACGTGTAGCTGGCACCTCCAACTCCACCGACTGGTTCTTTTACATAGACGTGGATAACGACGGCTTGATGGAAGCCGGCGAAAAAGTATTGCGTATTGCATGGAATGGAAATACCCGCGCTACATCCCGGGAGTTGTGGGACTACGTACCGTTGTTGCCGGCTGGTGACAGTATGGCCGGGGACGGCTATACCATGCCCGGCGGGATTTCGAACAAGCAGACAATGGCTGGCGCCAGTGGCGGCGCGACTGACAAGTTGTCCATGGAATCCTGGATCGCGTTTTCCGAAATCGGATTGAGCGGTCCGCAATCGATCCAATTCCATATTGCCGCCGGCAACTCTACAGCGTTGCCGGGCGGAATCATCGATAACATGAATGGCCCGGCAGGCAGTGGTCTGCAATTCTCCGAGCTGGGTGTCAGCAAGATAGCCAGTGTCGCTGATGTCTATGGCACCAGTGCATTTAGCTACACCATTACGATCAGCAATGCCGGTGACGTCGATGCAACCAATGTTTCCGTAACGGATGTATTGCCGGCCGAAGTGAGTTACGTGAGCCATGCAGCCGGACAGGGCAGTTATGATCAGGCCACCGGTGTCTGGACCATAGGCACTATTCCCTTTACCACGCCGAATACCAGCATCAGCCTTGTGATTACCGTGGTCCCGGCGGCGGTGACCGTAGTGACGCCGGTAACCAACAGCACCAGTGCTTTGACGCTTGACCAGAATGATTCCAACAGTGCCAATGATATTGGCAGCGTCACTGTGCAATTGCATCCTGCTCCAAGCCTGGTGGTAATGAAATCAGTTACCACTGTAACGGATCCGGTTAACCTTTCGGTTAATCCGAAATCCATACCGGGCGCAGTAAAGCTTTACCAGGTTGATGTCACCAACACCGGTACCGGCGCATCGGATGCTGACAGCCTGGTTGTTGCCGATGCCATTCCGGTGAATACGGAAATGTATGTTGCCAGCCTGGGCGCAGGTCCGGTTGTGTTTATTGATTCAGGTTCGACGCTCGCTTACACCTACACATCGCTGTCCAGTACGACAGACAGTATCGATTTTTCCAGTAATGGAGGCGCTACCTGGACCTATACACCGGTAGCTGATGCGGATGGCTATGACGCCAATGTTACAAACTTCCGTATCAGGCCGACGGGTTCGTTGCCGGCTGCAGTCGGTAGCACCCCGGCATTCAGTCTCCGGTTCCAGGTAAGGCTGAAATGATGCGCATACTGGTTACCCTATGCATGTTGCTGATACCGGCGGTGACGCTGGCAGCCGGTACGCCCGCAGGAACGACCATCAGCAATACGGTTACCGTGAATTATGTTGCCGCCGGGACACCGGCAACAACCGGGGCCAGTGTCAGTTTTGGTGTCCACGAAATCATCGACGTGATTGCCTCCTGGCAGGATGGTGCCAACGTACCGGTGGCGAGCCCTTCGCTTGCCCGGTTGCTGACCTTTATTGTTGTCAATACAGGCAACGGCAACGAAGCCTTTGCCTTGTCTGTATTCAATGGCGATGCGACTGACCAATTTGACCCGTTGAACCCGAGAATCTTCCTTGATAACGGCAATGGTGTATGGGATGGCGTTGCCGTTGAAACCCTGTATCAGCCCGGTGTGAATGAACCGGTGCTGGATGCCAACGGTGTGGACCGGGTAACTGTTTTTGTCGTGAACGACATACCGGCTGCCCTGGCTGTTGGTGCATTGGGCCATTCACGGCTTGATGCGCAGGCCATGACGCCAGGCGCAGCGGGATCAGCACCTGGTACAACACTTCCCGCTATGGGTGACGCTGGCGTGGACGCGGTTGTTGGTGCTTCCGGCGCCCAGTCACTGGCAGCCGGTACCTATATTGTCAATGTTGGCGCGCCGGTTAGCGTGAACATGACCAAATCATCCCGGGTTATATCCAACCCGGAAGGCTGTGTGACACCGCCGTGTGCGCCGAATCCCGGCGCTGTGATTCGCTACAGCATACAGGTAGAAGTTACCGGCAGCGGTTCTGTTGACAACCTTGTTATTACCGACCCGATACCCGCCAACACCGGCTATGTACCCGGAACTATCACTCTTGACGCAGCAGCAAAGACCGATGCTGTTGACGCAGACGAAGCAGAATTCAGTGCCGGATCAGTGATGCTAAACCTTGCAACTGTCACTGCGCCGGCGACGCGAATCATAACATTTGACGTGACAATAAATTAGACCTGGAGGCGCCCATGAAATACATGAAACACCTGATCGCTATGCTGGCATTGATGTGGTTATCGGTTCCGGCCCTGGCAGCACAGGGATCGATAGAAGTCAGGATTGAAGTAAAAAAAATCGAGGTCACCACGGTATACGGTGAAAAAAAGACAAAGGAAGTGGATGTCAAAACCGTACTGCCCGGTGACGAACTGATCTACACCATCTACTTCAAGAACATTGACCGTGTGCCTGTAGACAACATCGAAATCACTGACCCGATTCCGAAAGGTACTGTTTACAAGCAGGGTTCGGCGTTTGGCGCCGGCACCGAAATTACCTTTTCAGTGGATGGCGGCAAGACCTATGCAGGGCCCGATGACCTAAATGTCACCGGCAAAGATGGCGCGGTGCGCAAGGCCCAGGCCGCTGACTATACCGATATACGCTGGATTTTCACGCCAAAACTGCCACCGGAAAAGACCGGTACGGCACAGTTCAGGGTAATTGTGAAATAGCAGTCGAGCGAACAAATTCAGGAGCAAGAGATTATGAATACCCTGGTTGATATTGCGCGATCCACTTTGATGAGTCTGCGATCACGCGACGGCCCTCCCGGTTCGGTTGATCCGCCTGGCGCTGATCCGCCGAAGGTGGAAGTGGATTTTGGCTCATGTGTTTTGCATGGGCCTGATGTGTTTAGAGATTAACGAAAAAGCTCATAAGAGGATTTGATTATGACTACCATAAAACAAACCATGCTGATAAGGCTGGCCTTGGTGGCAACTCTGTTTGCCACGTCATGGACAGCCCATGCTGCTGGTACGGCGTCGAATACGACCATCAGCAACTCAGCTACGGTGACTTACAGTGTCGGCGGCGTAGCCCAGGCCGGCATTGACAGTTCACCAACCGGAAACTCGATCCCTGGCGCCGGTGTGCCAACCACGTTTGTCGTTGACAACAAGGTTGACCTGACTGTCGCGCGGGTAGGTGTGGCAGCCGTGTCGGTAGTGCCTGGCCAGGCCAGCGTAGCGACCGAGTTCACCGTGACCAATACCGGCAATACCACCCAGGACTTCGGTCTCGCAGGAGCGAATATTGCTTCGGGCCAGGCCTTGTTCGCGGGTACGGATAATGTCGATGTAACCATTGTCGGTGCGTTTGCGGAAAGCGGCGCCACGCCTGGTTACCAGGTCACGGAAGATACTGCAGTGTACGTGGATGAACTGGCAGCCGATACATCGGCCACGGTTTATGTTGTTGCCAGTATTCCCGCCACGTTGGTAAATAATGACTTCGGCATTGTCAGCCTGGTTGCAACAGCGCAGTCGGGCGGCGCGGTCGGCGTGCAGGGTATCAACATGGCCGAAACCGTCGGCGCTGATGATCCGGCTGTTGTGGATGTTGTCTTTGCTGATGGTGCGGGTACAGATGACGCGGCCCGTGATGGCGCGTTCTCCGATCGCCATGCCTACGTGGTAGCGAGTGCCGTGCTGACCGTGACCAAGACTTCGGCGGTCGTCAGTGATCCGTTCAACGGGAATACCAATCCGAAAGCCATACCCGGTGCGGTGGTGCGCTACACCATAATTGTTGCCAATGCCGGACCGGCTGATGCAGCAGGTGTGACCATCGTCGATGCGATTCCGGTAAATACCACGTACGTGCCGGGAAGCATAAACTTTGGTGGAGTGCAAACCGATGCCGGTGGCGATGACGCATCAGATTTCAATGTCACTAACGCCGGCGCGGTAACCGTGGTGGTAGGTGCCCTGGCAGCCGGCAACTCTGCGACCATCACCTTTGATGTGACCATTAACTAGGCGAACGGAAGCGCTGACGTGGTCACGGGGGTGAACAGAATTTTACAGCGTATGCGCTACCAGGCCGCAGCAATGCGGCTCGTGGTTGCGCGTGCCTGTGATTCTGCCCGTGATCGCATTTTCAGTAATAAACTGATTTGTCGTTACTGGCCGGAAGCAACCCGGCCAGTACGTCTTTTTGTGGATTCTGTCGCACGCATGCGCAGAGTCTACAAACAGGCGGTGCTGATTATGTTGTTGTTGCCCGGCGCAGTCGCCCACGCGGTGGCTCCCGGTACGTCCATTAACAATACCGCCAGCGCCTCGTACAGTGTCGGCGGCGTGCCCGGGTTCACCGGCAGCTCCAATACTGACAGCATTACCACCACCATTGCGCTGACGCCGGCGACGATTGAGTTTTATCAATACAATACCGCTGCGCCGACACTGACGACGACGCAGGCCATTACCAGCAGCTATGCAGACGGCTCGGCAGCCGGTGCCATGGTGGTTATGGCAAATCCGGACTATTCCATCCCCGGGGCCGGGCCGACGCCGCTTGACGTTGCCAATCCGGTACCTTTATCGCTGGCGGTTACCTACCACACGGGTGAGCCGGTATTTGTCATGCTGACCGACAGCAACCGCAACATAGACAGAGCGTCGCGGGATATTGTACGGGTAAGCCTGAGTGTCAGCGCTACCGGTGACGCCGAGCTGATTGAGTTCAACGAAACCGGGCTGGATACCGGTGTATTTGTCGGCTACATCCAGTCGACATCCGTAGCCGCTACAGTTTATGACGGCCAGTTAACCGTTGCTGAAAACCAGAACATCGACGCGGCCTATACCGATATATATGATACGACCGACAATGCTGCGGCCCAGGTGCTGGTGGACCCGTTTGGCATTGTGTTTGATTCCACAACCGGTACACCGGTAAATGGCGCGATAGTACGAATTGTCGATGCGGCCACCGGTCTCGATGCCGTTGTTTATGGCGACGACGGTATAAGCATTTATCCGTCAACGGTCACTACCGGCAGTACGGCAGCCGACAGTAGCGGAACCTTGTATACCTTCCCGCCGGGTGGCTACCGGTTCCCGTTGATGGCGCCGGGCACGTATCGTTTTGAAGTAACGCCGCCAACTGGCTATAGCGTTCCGTCCACGGTGCCCGAAGCGGTGTTGCAAGCCTTGCCGGGTGCGCCGTTTGCCATAGATGCCAATGCGTCTTACCTGAACAATTTTGTTTTGAATGCCGGGCCGGCGCTGAACGTGGATATCCCGGCAGACCCGAGCGGGAACGGGTTGTTCCTGACCATGACGGTATCAAAACAAAAGGTCAGTATCGGTGAGTTTGTCCGCTACACGCTGGTATTGACCAATAACAGCACAACAACGGTATCCGCGGCAACGGTCATCGATAACTATCTGCCCAGGGGTTTGCGCTATCACGGTAACTCGGCCCGGCTGAATAATATCGCTGTGCCGGACCCGGTGATTACCGGCGATGGTCGCAACCTGTTATTTACCATCGGCGACATGGCGCCGCTGGAATCCGTGACCCTGAATTTTGTTGCCGCTGTTGACGCTGAGGCTGATGGTAAACGCCTGGACAACTCTGCCCGGGCAAGCAACGTCGCGGCGCAACAGTCCAACCTGGCCAGTGTGCCCGTTACCGTGGTGCAGGAACTGTTGAACACGCGCAGCCATGTTCTGGGTCGTGTCATGAGTGGAAACTGTGCAGCCGAGCCGGTGCGTCATGGCAGCGTGGATATGCGTCTGCAAAGTGAAGTCTATGGCGACGTAATCGACTATGTTGTTACGCTTTCCGGCAATACCGTGCCGATCACAGGTGCAAGCCTCGTGTTGAAGCCGGCACAACCACTGGCCGTGTTGCCAGGCAGTATCAGCATGGAAGGCAGTGATACATTGCAGGTGGAAAACATTGCCGATGGTGTGCGCATCATTCTTGGTGATCCGGGGCAGCAATGGAATCGCGTGGTGCGGCTGCGCGCCCGGCTTGACGATGCCGAACCCGGTACCTACAGCCTGGATGCGAAATTGCAGTTCAATACAGCCGCTGCGCAAAATGTGACCGTGACCGCGGTGAATACCGTGTTGCGGGAAAAATCCACCGGTGAACGCAAGTCACTGGTGACCTTGTCCGAGTACGAAAAGATCCGTATCGAGCCGAGCCTCGCCGGCCAGATTGAGCTCAACACGCTGATCAAGGAGATCAAGGGTCGCACCGTTAAACGGGTGCGGATCATGGGCCATACCGACAATGTTTCGTCGGGTATGGAAGCCGCAACCGGGCTTGATGACAACTACGAGTTATCGCTGGAACGGGCCAAGGCCGCTGCCAGGCATCTTCGCAAGTACCTTGAGTTTGATGTCAGTCGTCTTCAGGTACAGGGTTTTGGTCCGGATATGCCAGTCGCTGATAACGCCACCGCTGCGGGTCGTCGCAGTAATCGCCGTGTCGAAGTGGAAATCATTACCACGCACAACAAAACCGAGTATCAAAATACCGCCCTGCGCGGCGACTCGGGCTTGCGCCGCGCCGCTACCGAAACCCTGCCGCCGGAAAAAACCGATGCCGTGCTGGGTGGTGAACTGAAAGGTGTTGCCGGAGTGCGTATTGTTACCGAGCAGGGCATCTATGCGGTGACCGATCGCGACGGCTTGTACCATATCGAAGGACTGCGCCCGGGCACCCATGTGCTGCAGGTGGATGAAGCCAGCCTGCCCGATGACCTGGAAGTAATGCTGTGCGAGGAAAATACCCGCTTTGCCGGTAGCGGCAATTCCCGTTTTGTTGACCTGCAGGGCGGCAGCCTGTGGCGATCTGACTTTTACCTGAAGAAAAAAGATCCGTTGAAGGCGAAACTTGATGTACAGATGCGCAGCGAACTGGATGATGCGCTTGCGCACTTTACGGTGGATGTCAGCGGCCTGCCATTTGACTATCGCAACGCATCAGTGATGCTGGTGGTGCCGGATGAGCTCAAGTACGTGGACGGTTCATTGTTTGTTGATAACAAGCTCCAGCCGGATCCGAAGATTGAAAATGGTGTATTCAGTGTCTGGCTCGGCAATCATGTCCAGGAGGCCTGGGCGCACCAGGTTCGTTTCAGTACCCGCGCGGCCGGAACCCGCGAGAACTCGGAAATCGTGACGCGTGCCGTTGCCATGTTCCAGGATGCCGGTGGCTCGCGTTTCCGTACACCTTATGCCGAAAACTCGCTGTTGCACACGCCCGGTGAGGCAACCCAGCAGCAATTTATTTTCAGGCCGCGCTTCAGTTCTGCGCGCGCCGAGCTGAAACAAACCGATCGCATCCGCCTCGATCGAATTATCGGCCAGTTCAAGGCGGCAGATGTAGTCCACATTCGTGTTGTTGGTCATGCTGACAATATTCCACTGAAGGGCAAGGCGCTTGATCAATGGGGGGACAACACTGCGTTGTCGCGAGCGCGCGCAGCGGCGGTAGCTGATTACATCAAGCAACAACTGAAACTGGTTGATGGACAGATGAGTGTCGACGCCCTGGGCGACAGCCAGCCTATAGCCGATAACGATACGCAGGAAGGCCGCGCCATTAATCGCCGTGTTGAACTGTTTGTGCGTACGCGCCAGGAAAATGAGGCTGGAATCTGGAAGCAGGTAACCAAGGACAACTGCCCGGTCTATATTACTGCGCAGTATGAACTGGATGAGGACAACCTCGGCAAGGTCGATGATCTGGCAAAGACCATGTCCGGTCAGCGCATTCGCCGCATTCGGGTTGTGGGTCATACGGATACCCGGCAGATGACCAAGGTCGGCCGCCAGGCATTGAAGGATAATTACGAGTTGTCGCGTCTTCGCGCTGAAGGCGTTGCCGTGCGGTTGCGCGATCGCCTGGGGCTTGATCCAAACCAGGTTCTGATTGAAGTGCTGGGCCCGGCGCAACCGCTTGCCGACAACTCCAGCCAGACAGGGCGCGCACAAAACCGGCGCGTAGAAGTGTTTGTCGAGCATGTGGATATGAAAGACATGGCTCAGCAAAAACCGGACTGGAAACTGGTGCGCGCTGACAGTGGTGTGCAGTCGGTCAAGCTTGAGCGCGACGTCAGCGTCAGTGTGACCGGGATTCCGGAAGCGCCAGGGGTTGTGGCCAATGTTTACGGTGATATTGACGAAGCCTGGCTGCAGAAAGCCGTGCCCGGTATCGATTGGCTGGCGCCACAACCGGGATTCATGCCGGCCATCCCTTCCGTGCGCGTTGCCATCAAGCACGCAAACGGACAGGCAGTTGAGCTGAGTCTCAATGGCAAACCGGTATCGGCACTGAATCGTGACACCGGTATCAAGGACGTTAGTCGCGGAATCGAAATCAGCCGTTGGCGGGGCGTGGACTTGCAGCGCGGCGACAACCGTATGACTGCCATAGTCCGTGATGCCGCCGGTAACATTATTTCCACCCTTGAGCGCACGTTGAAATACGTTGATGAAGTGGCGCGCGCAATTTATGTACAGGACTACAGTCGCACAGTTGCAAATGGCCGGGATGACATCATTGTTGCACTGAGGCTTCTGGATCACTCCGGTCAGCCGGTCCGACCGGGCGTTACCGGCCGCTTTACAGTCAGCGAACCGTTTGTTGCCCGGTCCCTGGCCGATGAACTGAAACATAACCCGGTCACACTGACTTCAGATACGGCGCCTGCCTATGTTGTTGCCGGGGACGGTATTGCCATGATTCGAATCAAGCCGACCACGCAGAGCGGCAAGCTCAGCGTCCGCCTGAACCTGGGCAATGACAGGCAGCAGGACGTTGATGTATGGGTGGCGCCGGCGCAACGTGACTGGGTGCTGGTTGGCCTGGCCGAAGGCACGGCAGGCTATCGCACGCTCGAAGGCAATATGACTGCGCTCGAGGAAATACAGGCTGAAGAAGGTTATTACGATGACGGTCGCCTGGCATTTTATGCCAAGGGATCAATCAAGGGAGAATGGCTGTTAACTGCGGCCTATGATTCTGCAAAACAGAAAGATACGCCGGACGCGGTACTGCACGGTCTGGTAGAGCCGGATCAGTATTACACGTTGTATGGTGATGGTGCCGAGCGTCGGCATGATGCCGCCAGTACCAGCAAGCTGTACGTGAAACTTGAGCGTCGACAGTTTTATGCGCTGTTCGGTGATTACACCACCGGCATGACAGTTACCGAACTGTCGCGTTACAGCCGCAGCATGACCGGCCTTAAGTCTGAATATAATGGCGAGAAGTTCAGTTACAATGTGTTTGTCAGCGAAACCGAAACCGGTTTCGTCAAGGATGAAATTCGTGGCGATGGTACCTCCGGGCTGTATCGCCTGTCGCGACAGAACATCGTTGCCAACAGCGACAAGGTCGTAATTGAAACCCGCGATCGTTTTAACAGCCACGTGGTACTGAACCGCCAGAACATGGCGCGTTTCCTTGATTACAATATCGATCCGGTAGCCGGTACCCTGTATTTCAGGCAGCCCGTGTTTACACAGGATTCGGCATTCAACCCGGTCTATATCGTAATTGATTATGAAGTGGAAACCGGTGGGGATTCCTCGGTTGTTGCCGGTGGTCGCGCAGCCGTGAAGATGCTGGAAGGCGGGATTGAGATTGGTGCCAGTGCCGTGCACGAGGGAATCGAAGGCGCCGAGGCCAATCTGTCCGGTATTGATGCAACGATTCAGCTTGGTGAACACAGCCGTCTTCGTGCCGAGGCGGCGACTACCGATCAGCAACAGCCGGCCGGCAAGCGCGAAGGTGATGCCTGGATGGCGGAATATGAATACGCTGATGAGAAGTTGAATGCCCGCCTGTATATGCGTGAACAGGATGAGGGTTTTGGCCTGGGCCAGCAGCCGGGAACCGAGACCGGTACGCGCAAGCTGGGTGCGGCGGGCCGGTATGCGCTGGATGACGCCATCAGCATCCAGGCTGAACTGCGTCATGAAGATGTACTCGGTACTGATGCGCAACGCGACATGGCCCAGGCGAGTATTCATTACAGCCAGGATAGCTACACCGTCAACGGCGGTTTACGCCGGGCAGCGGATGAAGATGGTTCCGGTGTCGAGCGGGAATCAGAACAGCTAACCCTGGGAGGCGCCTACTTTTTCCTGAACAAGCGTGCCAGTGTCCGCGCCAATGCTGAAGTCGGCCTGGGTGATAATGCCGAGGCCAATCCGGATTATCCAAGTCGCTATGTACTGGGTGGTGATTATCGAATTACCCAGGCAACCCGCTTGTTCCTTGAGCAGGAGTGGACACGAGGCTTGCAGCAGGATACCGAGGCCACGCGGGCCGGGTTCGAAACCAGCCCGTGGCAGGGAGCCGCAGTCCGCAGCGATGTTGGCAACCGGTACAGTGAATCGGGTGCACGTACCTACAGCAGCCTTGGTCTGAAGCAGGCGTTCAGGTTAAGCGACCACATCAGTCTCGACCTGGGCTATGACCGGCGCAAGACCTTGCGTGAACCGGGTGATACTCCATTCAATGTTAACGTGCCACCGGCCAATGGTACGCTGGATAACGATTACAGTGCCGTGTCGGCGGGTATGACCTACAAGGCCGAGCTCTGGTCTGCCACCGCGCGTGCCGAGGGTCGTGCATCCGACAAGGAAGACAAGAACACGGTGTTGTTTGGTTTTTACCGGGAGAATCGTCAGGGCGTTGGTTTTGCTGCCCGTTACAACTGGTTTGCCCGCGAAGAAGCCAGTGGCGTTGAGGAATCCCGGATGACAGCCGAGTTGTCGCTGGCCTGGCGCCCCGCGGACAGCTACTGGAACGTACTGGACAAGCTCAAGGCAGTTGATAATGACCGGGTTGATGACGGCGCTGAAACGTTGGGCCGCAAGTATGTGAATAACCTTAACCTCAATTACCTTGTCGGTCGTCGTGGACAGCTTGCGCTGCACTGGGGCTACAAGCAGGTTGTCGATAGTTTTGATAATGATGAATATGAGGGCGTTACCCAGGCGGGTGGTCTTGAGTATCGTCATGACCTGAACAGCTGGTGGGATATTGGTGTCCAGGGTGCGATGACGGAAGTCGCCGCGGCAAACAACCAGCGGTATTCATACGGTATCTCCACCGGCTTCAATGTCATGCGCGGCGTCTGGCTGAGCCTGGGCTACAACAAGGAAGGATTTGAGGATCGCGACTTCAGCACCGCCGGGTATGCGGTTGCCGGTCCCTACCTCAAGTTCCGTATGAGTTTTGATCATTACTCCAGTCGCCGGGTCATGGCCTGGTGGGAGAAAGATGAGCGGGTCCATCCCGGAAACGCGGGGCCGGTGATTCAGCCCTGATCCGAAGGTTCAGTCGTCAGCACACTTGCTGTATGTGCCGTTGTCAAAGCGGCTGCGGAAGCTGCCCCCTGAATGTTGCTTGAACCTCAGGGCGCCATCGTTCAGACCGGCCTTGTACGTCAAATTGTCCAGGTAAATCGTATCGCAATCGTTTTTGCCACGCTCCAGTGTCGCCTGGAGCATGACGTATTCCGCATCGTTACTGTTGCCGGAGAGACTGGTTGAAATGATTGCATGCCCATAGTTGTTGTAGACACTGAACAGCCACAGGTATTGCGCCAGGAACTCGAGCCTGCCAGGCTGTACCGGTAAGGTGCCGAGGTTGCCGGCATCACCGGCGGCAGTGTCAAGCGTAGCGCGATTGACAAAACTGCATTTGAATACCCGGGCATGCTCAATGACATTGCTGTCATTGTCATTGACCCGGATGACTTCGTAATATTCTTCTGTTTCGTTCACGGCCTGGAATGCCCGGTAAACGGCGCGGTACGCTGCTGCTGTTTCGGACCAGCCGGTGACAACATCCGTGCTGTTGCTGCAAAGCTCATAACCCCGGGATGTTGTTCTCAGCGATGGCGCTACAATATCCTGGCTGCTGATGTGATAGATGACATGGTAGTTCTCGTCGTCGAATGATTCCTGGTGAAATCCTTCCGGTGTACGTTGATCAAAATAGACAGCTCTCATAATGGCATCATGGTCAACGCTGTCTTCTGCAACCGGGTTGGTGCTGCCACTGCAGGACATTCCCAGGGTGGCGCAGGCAACGGCAGTCCACAGCAGGCGTCGACCTGCATTCGGGCTTGTGGCGGAAGTTTCAGCTGTCGCTTTCATCGTCAACCATATCGGCTGACGTATCCGGATACTTGAAGCCGGAAAGATGGATCAGGATGTCAAAAATATGACGGTTTAACGTGTGAGAGTGTCAATTGCACCGGCAAATTGTTGTTGTCGCCATGCTTCGTACACCACTACGGCGACGGTGTTTGACAGGTTCAGGCTGCGACTGCCGGGCAGCATGGGCAGCCGTGCCAGTTGTCCAGGTGACAATGTGGCCAGCAGCGTGTCGGGTAGTCCGCGGGTTTCCGGGCCAAACAAAAGGAAATCGTCGGGCAGGTAGGACTTGCTGCTGTAGGCTTCCGTTGCCTTGGTGCTGAAGGCGATCAGTCGTGCTGACGGGTTGTCGGCAAGACACTGATCAACAAAACCTTTGTAGTCAGGATAACGCAGAACATCCGCGTATTCGTGGTAATCCAGCCCCGCCCTTCGCAAGGCTTTTTCTTCCAGGCTGAAACCCAGTGGTTCAACCAGGTGCAGCCGGCATCCGGTATTGGCGCAGAGTCGGATGATGTTCCCGGTATTGGGCGGAATCTCGGGTTCATACAGGACAATGTTAAACATTGATTCTACACACCTTTGCTGGCCTGTTCCTTGCAAATTCAGAACGGTGATGCGTGCAAGACGAATAAAGAAATTACATTGAATCGCCGATATTAATACAGATATCCGCTGGAGATAAAGCAGGGAACAAAATCATGGAATTGGCAGCCGCGCAGCGGCCAAAGAAGATTCGAATTGGTGACATGTTGATATCGGAAGGCGTAATCACTTCCGAGCAGCTCGACATGGCGTTGTCGGATCAGAAGAGGACCGGCAAAAAGCTGGGTGCTGTGCTTGTTGAAAATGGATACGTGGATGAATCGCGCCTGCTTAACCTGTTGGCACAACAGCTAAACATCCCCTTCGTCGACCTGAAGCGGTTTCCCTATAAGCCTGAAACCATAAAGATCCTCCCCGAAACCCATGCTCGCCGGTTCCGTGCTATTGCACTTGAAGACCGGGGCCAGTCATTGTTGATTGGCATGGCTGATCCGACAAACCTGTTCTCCTACGATGAGCTGTCCCGGGTTCTGCGAAAACCGATAGAGCTGGCCGTGGTCCGGGAAGCTGATCTTCTGGACATAATCGATCAGATGTATCGCCGTACAGATGAAATTAGCGGCATTGCGGCTGAAATGGAACAGGCGCTGGCGACAACGGAAGACATTGCGCTCGACCAGCTCGAAACCACAGGAAATGCTGCTGACGCGCCCGTGGTGCGTTTGCTGAAGTCCGTACTGGAAGATGCGGTCCAGGTTAATGCATCGGATATTCATATTGAACCGGGTGAGCGCGATTTGCGAATTCGCTTTCGCCAGGATGGCGTGTTGCGCGTACAAACATCCGCGGATCGCCGCATAGCCAGCGCCCTGGTGTCGCGCGTCAAGCTGATGGCCGGAATGGACATTTCTGAAAAGCGGTTACCGCAGGATGGCCGGTTCCAGATGCGAGTGCGGGAAAAGACCATTGATATACGACTATCAACAGTACCGACGCAGAATGGCGAATCGGTCGTCATGCGGCTGTTGAACCAGTCCAGCGGCATGCTCAGCCTGAGTCACCTGGGTTTGCCGGACGGGTCACTGAAACGATTCAAGCGTTTGATCAGTGCGCCCTACGGTATGGTGTTGGTCACCGGCCCGACCGGTAGTGGCAAGACAACCAGTCTTTACGCGGCTTTGCAGGAACTGAATCGTACCGAGGCAAAGATTATTACCGTTGAGGATCCTGTTGAATACAGGTTACCCGGGATCACCCAGGTCCAGGTTAACAGCAAGATTGATCTTACCTTTACACGGATACTGAGAACCCTGTTGAGACAGGATCCGGACATCGTGCTGATCGGGGAAATGCGTGATGATGAAACCGTGGAAATCGGTTTGCGCGCAGCAATGACCGGCCACCTGGTATTGTCGACACTGCATACCAATGACGCGATATCCACACCGTTGCGACTCGCGGACATGGGCGCGGAACCTTTCCTGATTGCATCCTCGCTGCGCGGTGTCGTCGCGCAACGACTGGTTCGAAAAGTGTGCGGAAGTTGCGCCGTGCCGTTCGAACCAACAGAAGCCGACAGGCAATTAATTGAATCCAGCCTGGGCAAGATGCCCGGGAACGCCAGTTTCGTCCGTGGTCGAGGTTGTACCCATTGCAACAGTACAGGCTATCACGGGCGTACACCTGTATTTGAAATACTGGAAATGAATGATGAGCTTGCCAGGGTTATGCAGAAGGGTGACCCCGTTGCTTTTTCGGAAGCCGCTCATAAGCAGTCCGGTTACCAGAGTCTCAGGGTAGCCGCACTGGAATTGGCTGCGGCCGGGATGACGACACTCGATCAGGTGCGACGAGCCACCTTCGGCGTAGAGGCGGACTAGAATGGCGCAATTTGCCTATACCGGCCGAAATGTTGACGGCCAACCGGTAAGTGGTCAGACCGAAAGCACGTCTGCCTCGATCCTGGCGCGGCAATTGATGAGCCAGGGAATTACGCCGGTAAGGATCAGGGAAGCCGGAATGCACATGGACGTTTCTTCGGAAGCACTGCAAAGGATGTTGCGCCCAAGGGTGCAGATATCCGACCTGATATTCTTTTCGCGCCAGATGTATACCCTGCAAAGATCGGGAGTTCCTATACTCCATGCGTTGGCAGGGCTGCGTGACTCGACCAGGAATGAACGCCTGTCCGAGATTATAGGAAAAATATGCGAGTCGCTGGATTCCGGTATGGAATTGTCTGCCGCTATGCGGCAACACAAGGAAGTATTTTCGCCGCTGTATATCAATCTTATCCAGGTTGGTGAAACCACTGGCAGCCTGGATACTGTATTTCAGCAGCTGGCCCGATACCTTGAAAAGGAAAAGGAAACGCGCCAACGGATAAAATCAGCGATGCGTTACCCGGTTTTTGTAATCGCCACAATCACTGTCGCAATCGCCATTATAAACCTGTTTGTTATCCCGGCATTTGCCAAGGTGTACTCCGGATTCAATGCCGAGTTGCCAATGCCAACCAGGATTATTATTGCCACTTCCAATTTTACCGTGACGTACTGGCCGGTCGTGCTCCTTGTTATCGGCGGACTGGTGACGGCGTGGTTGTGGTTTATCCGCCAGGACTACGGACGTATGTGGTGGGATGAAAGAAAGCTGCACATTCCGGTTACCGGTCTCATATTGTATGGCGCTGCACTGAGCCGATTTGCAACAAGCATGTCGATGATTATGCGGGCCGGGGTGCCTGTCGTACAGGGTATGGCTGTAGTCGCCCAGGCCCTCGGCAACAAGTTTATGGAAAGCAAGGTGACATCGATGCGTGCCGGTCTTGAGCGGGGCGAGTCTATTACCCATACGGCAAAACAGAGCGAAGTCTTTTCGCCTGTTTCCCTGCAAATGTTGCAGGTTGGTGAAGATACCGGGTCGCTGGACGAGCTTATGTCAGATGTTGCCCAGTATTACGATGATGAGGTGGACTACGCGCTCAAGAATCTGAGTACCGCGATTGAGCCAATACTGTTATTTGCGGTTGGCGGCCTGGTACTGATGCTGGCACTGGGCGTGTTCATGCCGATGTGGAATCTGTCCAAGGTAATGGGAGTCGGCTAGTGACCCGGAACCTGTACCAACGAGGATTTTCACTGCTGGAACTGGTCGTGGTGATCACCGTGGTTGCCGTACTCGCAGGAGTTTTCTTGCGCACTGTTCCCGCATGGCAGGCTCGTGCCGAGGAGGCAGCCATGGAAACCGTGCTGGGTAATCTCAGAAGCGCACTGAACATAAATGTCGCCGCCCATATCGCGAAGAACGAGACTGGAAAAATAGCACATTTAATTCGTGTTAATCCCATGACCAATCTTGCCGATAAACCGGAGAACTATGTAGGAATTGTTACAGACAGCAGCAATGTCGATTCCCGGGTCTGGTATTACGACAATCAATCGAAGGAGCTGGTGTATGTAGTAGCCAACCATGAAGGATTTGTCGGCGGTGAAGGAAATCCACCGCGAGTCAAATTTGTTATCAAACCGGTCTACGTGGCCTCTTCCCGAAGAGGTCAACTGGCAGGTTTGAAACTTGTTTCAACCCGGCCATATGGCTGGAATTTTAATTAGCTAAGACAGGAGTAAACACATGAAGGGTACACAACAGGGCTTTACCTTGATTGAGCTGGTAATCGTTATAGTCATACTGGGAATACTGGCAGCGACCGCGGCACCGAGTTTTGTTGATATCGCACCGGAAGCACAACAGGCAGCCACCGATGGTATTGCGGGCGCGCTTAATTCGGCTGCTACTGTAAATTATGGTGTCAGAAAGGCCAATCCTGCCAAGGGCGTCGCTATTGCCAACTGCACTGACGTGGCCAACGCCATCCAGGGCGGCATGCCGGCCGGCTATACGATTACCGCGGCGGCGATTGCGGCAGATGCCTCGGTCGTGTGTACGGTAACCCGTACAGCCACTGGTGAGACCGCAAGCTTTACGGGTCTCGGCGTCAGCTGACAGGTTGACAGTGCAACAGGGATAAGGTTGTGCTCAACTCATGTGACAAAAACATTACTGGATCTCCGGCATGTTATGGCCGGGGATTCAGTATTGTTGAACTGGTACTTGTCATAGTCATTGTCAGCATTCTGGCAGCCGGTGCCGGATTGTTATGGCCTGGTTCAACCATGAACCTCGATGCGCAGGCACGCCAGCTGGTGTCAGATATTCGCTATACGCAACTCCTGGCCATGATGCGTGGCGAGCGTTTTCGGGTCGAGTTTAGCCTGAACAGTTACCGGATTACTGACCGCACAGGCGCGACAGTGGTTGCCAACCCCAAGACCGGTGTTGCGCCGGTACCTTTGCCCCCGGGAATGACGCTGGCCCCTGATAACCCTTTTATAGTTTACGGGGGAAAAGGTGAGCCTTACGTTGACAGCAATGTTCCAGGAACACCGTTGGCAGTTGTATCTGTGCTGACGCTGACCCATGGCAGCGAGAGCAGGCAGGTCGCGATCGCACCGGAAACGGGAAGGGTATGGGTGCAATGATGCCTTCACCAGGATCGCGCGGCCTGCGCCGATGTCCAGGAGTGTCGCTGGTTGAGTTGATCGTATTTATTGTCGTTGTTGCCATTATGGCGACCGCATTGTTTTCCGTATTTGCAGGGGCAGTATCCGGAGTAACCCGGCTGGGAGAAGCAGGGCGTGCAAATTTGATTGCCCAGCAACGTCTTGAGCTCGTCCTGTTACGCAAGCGTCAGTCAGCCAGTTTTGCCGACTTTCTCCTGGCCCCCGATCCATGTTTTGGTGGAACGCCGCCAGCTGTTTGTGCCGTACCACCTGGTTATACAGTTGTTCCTGCCCAGGTACAGGCATCCGCTTTCGGGGCGGACTTCAGGGAAATCATAGTTCAGGTACAGGGAGAATCGGATGCAACCTTGCGTACCGTTGTCGCCTCGTTTTAAAAAAGGGCTGCAGCGACAATTCGGGTTCAGCCTGATGGAGATGGTAATTGTCATTACCATTATGGGCGTTATATCCGCCCTGGTTGGAAGTTTTCTGTCAGCAGGATTCAGTTCATATGTTGCCGGCAGCCGGGCTAATGAACTGGTTGGCAGCACAGCGCCGGTCGTGGAGCGCCTGAAGCGCGAGATGAGGGAAATCAGGTCTTCGTCGGATATTGCTTCGTGGACCGGAACGCAACTGAACTTCATTGATGTCAATGGAAATACGATTAGCTGGCAAATCGCGGGTAACCAGTTGCTCAGAAACACCCAGGTTATGCTGAGTGGGGTCAATGTTGCGGCATTTACCTATCTACAGGCTGACGGCCAGTCGTTGCCGGCAGCAAATACGGATATACGGCTTATATCATTTACGGTAACGGTTTCGTCCGGAGACTATATCCAGAACTCGCAGGCGAGTGTGCGAATAAGGAGCATGCTGTGAACCCCGGCGCCAAAGGACAGGAAGGTTTTCTGGTTATAGCTGCCGCGATACTGATTACGGTACTGGGCTTTATCGCCGTAGCCCTGACTACAATGACAGCCGGGAGTGCACGCGGTGTAACAGAATACGCCAGCGGTACAAAGGCATTTTATATTGCCGAAGCGGGAATTGAGAAAGGCATCTATCAGTGGCTCGCAGACCCGGCTTACGCGGGAGAGGGTCCGGTTTTGTTTGGTGGTGGTGAGTTTGCAATAGTAGTTAACTCGGATGGCAGCAGTTTCGCGTCCCTGGGTTACCCGACACCATTGCCTTCTGGCCAGGCACACCTTATGAGCATTGGTCGTCACGGGAACTCGGTGCGAACTGTTCACGCGATTGTTGAGGGCGGCGGGTCACCGATTGTATTGAATGGTGATTTCAACAGTCCTGGCAGCTGTCCCCCGCTGCCCGATAGCTGGACAAACTTCAAGCAGAGCTGGAGCAAGGGCAACGACTGCGCGGCATTGCCAAACGCGGGGCCTGACGGGTCGACCGCCATTTATGCCAGAAGTGCGAAGAAGGACGAACGTGTTGATATGAAGCAGGATCTCCCGGTTGTCTGCCCGGGACCGGCAACAGTCACGGTAACATTCGCGTACAGACACACCGGCCAACCGGGATCTTCAGGTGAGGTAGAGGTGTTGATGAAAGGAAAAGGTGTGGCCAACATTTACAACTTTTCTTTTTCCAACACCGGTGGATGGCAGACCCATTCCTACCAGTTCAATATTGGTGCGAATAGTAATATTGGCCGCGTAGACAGGTTGCAGGTTACAGCAAAAAAACCATCGAGCGCGGCGACACCAAGTGAAGCCTGGATAGATGACTTCAATGTTGAAATCGATGGATGCGGTGGCGCGGGCCCGACCCGGGTGATTGCGTGGCGAGAACAGGTGAGTTAAATGCAAACGATTGACTTGAACAGGATTTTCGGCAGGAAGAATGACCGGGCGATTACCGGTATTGCGATGATGGATGATTCTATCGGCCTGGTAAAGGCCGAATGGAAAAATGGCACGCGCGTGGTGACCGCTTGTGATGTGATCAGCGTCCATGAGGATGGAGACAGCCTGATCAATATGGTTAATCGATACGGACTCGACAAGTCTCGCGGCAGCCTGCTGTTGTCCGGAAAGGATTACAGTCTGTTCGTAATTGAAGCACCGAATGTGCCCGACTCTGAAATGGTGGACGCCGTTCGTTGGCGAATCCGTGACCTGGTTGATATTCCCGAAGACGATGCTGTGATTGACGTATTTGATATGCCGTACGCCGGTGTTGGCACCCGGTCGATTTATGTCGTGGTGGCACGAAAATCATTGATCCAGGGCAAGATCACCATGCTTGAAGATAACAGGCTCAGCGCGGAAATTGTTGATATACCGGAGCTCGCCATACGAAACCTTGTAGGAGCAATGTCGGATAATCCGGACGCAACGGTCGTGCTGTTTCTTTCGGAAAAAACCGGCCTGCTTTCCATAATAAAAGGAGAGCATGTATATATCAGCCGCACTCTGGATATCGGCTACCGGTCCCTTAGAGGGGATGATAGCGTGCAATTCGGCCTGGACCAGATCGTCCTGGAGATACAGAGATCGATGGATTACTACGAGAGCCATTTCCGCCTGGGGTCGGTGAGGAAGGCGCTTGTATGTGGCATGGAAGATGCGGATGTAACCCTTGTCCCCTATATCCAGTCCAACCTTGGGCTCGATGTTTCGGAAGTTGATGCAAATGAGTTTATAGCCAGTGATGCTGGAGTAGACCTCGCGCTGACTCGCAAACATGCGGTTTGCGCACTGGCCCTTGGCGCCGCGCTGCGAAGAAAGGAGGCAATACCATCATGAAGCTGGACATAAATCTCGCCGTTAAACAGAAAGCGAAGCGTGCTGACCTGTTGGGCGCCAGGTCTATTGCCAGGACCGTGGCAGTTGTCCTGTTCCTGGTTTCGATTACTTACGGTTTCAGTGCATGGAGTGTGCGCAACCTGGAACTGGAAATAGGCAGGCTCGACCGGGAATACGCATCGCTGACTGAAAAATTTGTGAATATAAATGATGTCATCGCGAAGCGGCCTAAAAATACGGATCTGGAACTCCGGGTCCGGCAGGCCGAGCATCTCGTCAAGGCCAGGCATCGAGTCCAGCAACTGATTCAAACCGGCGGTTTTGGAAACTCTGTGGGCTTCTCGGCGTACTTTATCGAGATTGCCAGAAAGATCATTCCTGGCATGTGGATAACAGGAGTGTTTATTGACGCGGCAGGCAACCAGGTAACCATGAATGGCAGCACGATCCATGCAGACCTGGTTCCTCGCTATATTGGAAGCCTCGGTGATTCGGCTGCCCTTACCGGAACGAATTTCAGTCTGCTGAAAATGGCGAGAGCCAGCAGTCAGCCCGGCACCAGGGAAGTGGATTTTTCACTGACTACGGCAGACCCGGATCAGAAAGGAATGGCTACCGCATCTGTTAATTGATGTGACACCAGGGTGAAGAAAGAATGAAACATAAAATCGACCAGTTCCTGAACACAATTGAAGCGTTGTCTGTCAGGGAGCGCAGCTTGCTGCTCGTGGCGCTGACAACGACTATTGTTTTTGTGTTTTCCAATCTTCTTATTGGGCCAACCATGAAACAGGTGCGCAAGCTCAGGGTCGAGGCATCGGGCAAACAGTCGCAGGTAGATTTCTTTTCGGCCGAGGTAAACAGGCTTGTTGTTGCTGCCAGGGGTCATCCTGATGATGAAAACCAGAAACGGCTGCAGGAGCTGGAAAACACCCTGAGAACTGTAGACACAAACCTGGCCCAGTTTACGCACGGCATGGTTTCTCCCCGCGAAATGCCAAAACTGATAGAGGATGTGCTTTCAAGAGATCGCAGGCTGTCCCTGTTAAGAATGGAAAACCTGCCGGTAGAACCGCTCGGTCTTGACAGTAACAGCAAAGATCCGGGCAAGGACGCGGTTCTGTATCGTCACGGATTGCGGGTCATCATGGAGGGTCGGTATACGGATCTGGTGGAATACATGGTTGCGCTGGAATCGCTGCGCTGGAGTGTGTTCTGGGGCAGTGCGAGATTGCAGGTTAATGACAAGTCCATGTCAGAGCTGGAAATCATTCTTTATACGATCAGTATGGACCAGGCATGGGTGGGAGTATGAGAACACTGTTAGTCAAGGCGTTGCTGTCAGGTATCTGCGTATTTGGTTCCTTGCCGGCATTGGCGCTTGATATACCGGATCCAACGGTGCGTACGCTAACCGGGCAGCAGGATTATGAGTCATGGCTGGTCGAGTCCGTGGTTATAAGAAATGACAGTCGTTTTGCCATGATTAATGGCCGCATTGTCAGGGAAGGGGATCGTATAGGGTCAGCCACGGTGGATGAAATTCGGCATGGCTACGTAATCCTGAAAAAAAGTGGTCGCCAGATCAAGGCCGGAATCCGCGATATTAAATCAGGTCAATGAACAGAATAGTGGGTGAATTATGAGCACGAAAGGAATCTGCATTAGGGTACTCAGAATCTGGATCGCATTGCTGTCTGCAGCAATGCTGTCGTCATGCCAGTCTGTACCGGATTACTGGCAGAATGATACCGCCAGAAGAATAGACCGCGAGATGTCCGATCTGGTGGCAAAAGAAGCGCCGGTTATGCCGGAAGATGTTGCCAGCGCACTGATGCCGCCGATGGAGACGACAGAAAAACAAATCCAGGCGGAAGACAGGTTTGATATAGCGTTAAACAATGCCACCGCACGCAAGGCATTTCTCGGGCTCGTGGCCGGTACGCAATACAGCGTTATAGTCCATCCGCGCGTGACCGGGCAGGTTTCTCTGAATCTGACCAGTGTCACTGTTCCCGAGGCCATGGATATCATGCGTGACATGTACGGCTACTTTTACACGCGAACCGGGAACAGGTTCTTCGTACACCCTCAGGGAATCCAGACACGCATATTTGAAGTAAGTTACCTTAATATTGATCGCAAGGGCATTTCCAGTACTCGCGTTGTGTCCGGCGAGCTGACCCGGGGCGGTTCGTCTTCTTCGAAGCAGGCAGCCCAGGGTGAAAGCAGTGGCGCCAACGTACAGATCAGTACAACAACGAATTCAACTTTCTGGAAGCATATTCAGGAGTCGATAAAGGCTATGTTGGGCGACAAGCCCGACCGGGAAGTCGTAGTCAACTCGCAGGCCGGCCTGGTTGTGGTGCGCGCATCAGCGCAGGAGCTTGCCATGGTCGAGCGCTACCTTGGGAAAACGCAAAAAGCCGTAAACCGGCAAATCGTGCTTGAAGCCAGGATCGTGGAAGTGGAGCTGGACAAGGGTTACCAGGCAGGCGTGAACTGGTCCCGCCTGGGGTCATACAAGGGTAACCCGTTGACCATCTCGCAGATCGGTGGCGGCACAGCGCTGGACGGCGGCGTCAGTTCTTCAACGCAAGCGCCGGTTTCCCTGGATCCGGGATCCGGACTGTTTGATCCATCCGGGCTTGCCGCAACCAACGCGTTTGGCGGTGTATTCAGCATGGCGCTCAACGCGGCGACGTTCAACGGCTTTGTCGAGGCCCTTGGTACACAGGGAAAGGTTCACGTGTTGTCGAGCCCCAGGGTATCAACAATCAATAACGAGAAGGCTGTCATCAAGATCGGTGGCGATGAATTCTTTGTAACCGGCGTCACGCAGAATGCCGTCAGCTCCGGCAGTGATACGGTCCTGGTTCCGACAGTGGAGCTTACGCCGTTTTTCTCGGGCATTGCGCTGGATGTGACGCCACAGATTGATGAAAACAACAATGTAACCATGCATATCCATCCGACCATCAGCCAGGTAGCTCAGCGAACAAAGAGCTTTGTTATTGGTGGCGATGACTTCAGCCTGCCCCTGGCCATAAGCAATATCCAGGAGTCAGACAATATTGTCCGTGCAGGCAGTGGCCAGGTGATTGTTATTGGCGGGCTGATGAAAGAGGGTACTACAGATGATAATGCATCGGTTCCCTTGCTGGGAGATATTCCGATACTGGGTAACCTGTTCAAACACAAAAGGGTAAAGAGAATCAAGAAAGAGCTGGTCATACTGGTTCGCGCCACGGTAATTCACGGAGATGGGCAATGGAACAACCAGTTGCTTGGCTATCAGAAACGAATCGGCGAGATGGGGAGGTAGCGAATTATGTATCTGAATTATTTCGGCATGAAGGAGTTACCTTTCTCCATTACTCCCGATACCGGGTATTTCTTTTCCTGCTCTTCGCACCAGGAAGCCCTGAACACGCTGATTGTTGCCATAGAGTCAGGTGAAGGGTTTATCAAGATAACGGGGGAAGTGGGTACCGGGAAAACACTGTTATGCCGGAAATTTATCAAGATACTTGATGAGATCAATGCCACTACTGCTTATATCCCGAATCCTTATGTCGGACCGATGACACTCTTGTTCGGCGTCGCCGATGAACTGGGTATTCAGTACTCGGAAAGAATAAACCAGCACCAGATACTCAAGATGTTGACGGAGTTTCTGCTGGCCAGGGCAGCCGCTGGCGAGCGGGTCGTGCTGTGCCTGGACGAGGCGCAGGCGCTCCCGGTGGAAACCATGGAGGCGTTGAGATTGTTGAGCAATCTCGAGACCGAGCGGCGCAAGCTTCTGCAGGTTGTTCTGTTCGGTCAGCCTGAGCTGAATGATAAGCTGGCCAACCCGGCTATACGACAGCTTCGTCAGCGAATTGCATTCTCCTACAATCTCATGCCGATGACGCGTGAAGATGTCAGTTATTATCTGACGCACAGGCTCATGAAAGCGGGCTACCAGGGCCGACCGCTTTTCAGCCAGGAGGCGTCGGTGTTAATGCACAAGTTGACCGGCGGAATACCAAGGCTGGTAAATATTCTTGCGCACAAGTCACTGCTTGCGGTGCGTGGCGAAGGAATGCAGCTGGTCCAGGCGCGGCATGTTGTATCAGCCTATGATGATACGGATTCGTTCACCATGGGCAAGCCTACCAGGCTGGAATCGTTGTGGGCATCTGCCGGCACATGGTTCCGGAAAGCGATGTTATGAGTCTTATTAACCAGGTTCTCCAGGATATAGACAAGCGTGCGGTCGGGGCTGCCAGCCTGGCTATGGATTCAAGCCTGGCAGGCTATGATTATCTTGTCAGTACATCCCCAAGGAAGCAGGGGCAGACCAGGCGACGTTCGCGCATGCGTCTTTCACCTGGCGGTTTTATAGTGCTGGCCCTGGTTGCGATGGTATCGGCAGCCTGGTTTGCGCGACCAACTACGTCGACCGTTTCTGCTACCGCAACAACCACAGCCGATAACAGTGCCCGGGTTACCGGGATACAGGGTGCGGGCCCGGAAACAACCGTGATCGAGACCGCTAAAATGGAAAACCGGGTTGAAAAACCCGCGATTAATGATGATATCCCGATGGTCAAGGTTGTCGAACCGGATCAGCGCAAACTTGCTGCTGTAGTTGCGAAACCGACCAGGTCACGATCGTCACCTGCCGGTACTGTTGTCCGAAAACGCGTTATCGGCACCGAATCCATGTCGACCGATCAACTGGTTCAGCATCTTGAAAAAAATCGCGGAGATCTTCGTGCGCGCCTGGAACTGGTCAAGCGCTATCGTGCACAAAATCAGGCTGGCCGCGCAGAACAGGTAATGCTCGCCGGTTTGCAGATTGATCCTGGATCGTCATCGCTGCTTTATCAGCTGGGACACCTGTATGTTTCGGCTGAAAAATTTGACAGTGCAATTGTCGTGCTGGAACGTGGAATAAATAGCAGCTGGTCAGATACATCCACTGACGTGGCTTATATGTCACTGTTGGCCCAGGCTTATTTTCAGTCTCGTCGTTATGGATCAGCGTTACCGTTGTTTGAACGTGTTGTCAGCTTGAGCCCGTTATCAGAAAGCGCGTGGATAAGTCTTGGCCTGACATACCAGGCAATCGGGCGGTACCCGCAGGCCAGGAATGCCTACCAGAAAGTTCTTCCCTTGCTGGAGGCGCGGCGCGATGACAAGGCCCGTCGTTTGAAGTCCTTTGTCGAGAAACAGATATCATCACTAGGATTGCCTGGCTAGATTGTCCGGCCGAGCACCTGGATATCTACCCGCCGCGCACCGGCATCCAGCAGGCTGTGTGTTGCCTCACGCAAGGTTGTGCCTGTTGTCATCACATCATCAAGCAGCAGGATATGCTTGCCGGAAACACGCGCCGCGTCACTAAGAAAAGCATTGCGCAGGTTTTGCAGGCGAACACGTCTTGGCAGTTGTGCCTGGCTTGGCGTAAAGCGCACACGCTTCAGGCAGTGATGACATAGCGGTACGGCCAGCGCGCGCGAAACCGGTTTCGCCAGTTCGGCAACCTGGTTGAAGCCGCGTCGCCAACGTCGTCGCCAATGCAGCGGGATCGGCACAACTACATCAGCTTGTGTCAGCCATGGTGATTGGCGCAAATACTCGGCCCATATTCTACCGAGCTCATGACTTAGCTGTAGTCGATGTTGATACTTGATGCTGCTGACCAGGCCGGGGATGGCGCCACGATAGGCGAACATGGCCTGGGCCTCGGTCCAGGGTGGCGGATGTTGCTGGCATCGACCGCAAAAATCCTGGTCATTGGCGTCCAGCGGCAGTGCGCAGCCGCGACAATGACGCCCGATCCAGGGCAGTGCTGCCAGGCAATACGCACACAAGGATGATGCCTGCTTGCCGGCATCGCTGGCCGGGGTTCGGGAAGGATGTTCGTGATGATGGCCAGGCCAATGCCCGGCTTGGCCACACAGCGGGCAGCGTGGCGGAAATAAATGATTAAAAAAAAGGCGAATGTCAACCATAACCGTCCTTGTTAGTTGACTATGATGACCAGATCGCTACACTGCGCCGGATTCCTTTCCCTGGGCGCCTCGGCGCGAATGAGTCCGCAGTATGACCCTTTGGTCCGGCATTGAACAGTTTCTCGAGCAGCGGCGCAAGCAAGGTTTGCAGCGTCGGCGACGAATCGTGGATTCGCCGCAGGCACCGGAAATGCTGGTGGATGGTGAGCGGTTACTGTCTTTTTGCAGCAATGATTACCTGGGGTTGGCAGCGGATTCGCGCCTGGCGGAAGCGGCGACCGCAGCCATTGGCCGTTACGGCTTTGGTGCTGGCGCTTCGCACCTGGTTACCGGTCACATGACTCCGCACCACCAGTTGGAGCAAGCCCTGGCTGAATTTACCGGTAGCGAAGCAACACTATTATTTTCAACGGGGTATATGGCAAACCAGGCGGTTATCACCAGCCTGTTAGGGCGTCACGACCTGTTCGTTGAAGACAAGCTGAACCATGCCTCGCTGATTGATGCGGCACGATTATCCGGTGCCCGGGTGCAGCGTTTTGCCCACGGCGATATGGTCCGGATGCGGCAATTGCTGGCTGCTGACGGATCAAATCAGCAATCATTGGATTCACCCGGTCGCACAAGCATGCTGGCTACCGACGGGGTATTCAGCATGGATGGCGACCTGGCGCAACTGGATCAACTGGTTCCGACGTGCCGGCAGGCGAAGTCCTGGCTGTTGGTCGATGAAGCCCATGCCTTTGGCGTGATCGGCGATGGCGGTCGTGGCAGTTTTGAGGCCTTGGGTCTGAATGCTCGCGACCCCGGCATCATCCGAGTGGGCACCCTGGGCAAGGCATTTGGCAGTTTTGGCGCCTTTGTCGCCGGCAGCCGAGAGTTGATCGAGCTGTTGATCCAGACTGCTCGCACTTATATATATACAACCGCGCTGCCACCGGCGGTGGCGGCAGCGAGCCTGGCGGCACTGGTTATTATCCGCGATGAACCGGAGCGGCGGCGCCATTTGCGTGAGCGGGTGGATCAGTTTCGCCAGGGTGCTGAAAGCCTGGGGCTGAATCTGATGCCGTCGACGACACCGATTCAACCGATCCTGATTGGCGATGCCGACAACGCCGTATCGGCGAGCGAACAGTTGCGCCGACAGGGTATCTGGGTGACGGCAATACGGCCACCAACCGTACCGCAGGGCACGGCGCGTTTACGCGTTACCCTGAGTGCCGGCCATAGTCGCGAGCACGTGGATTGTTTGCTTGATGCCTTGGCGACACTGAATTTGCCCAAGGGAAACCGGCCGTGAACATAGACCTGTTTCATGGCTGGGCCATGCACGGCGGAATCTGGGCGCCATTACAGTCGGCACTGGTTGCCAGCGGCATCCAGTTGCATACTCCGGATTTGCCCGGCCATGGCCATGCCCGTGAATTCCCGGAAGTCTTTACCCTGGACACCTTGGCCGATGAATTGGCCGACAGGTTGAGTGGATCGGGCCTGGTTGGCGGCTGGTCCCTGGGCGGCATGGTGGCCATGAACCTGGCGTTGCGACACCCGGACAAGGCGCGCGGCATTATACTTATTAATACAACGCCGAGTTTCGCCTGTCGTAATGATTGGCGGGCCGGGGTGGCCGTTGATGTATTAAGCGGATTCACCGAGGGTCTTGAGCACGATGCGGCCCGTACCTTGACCCGGTTCCTGTCCCTGCAGCTGGGGAAAAACAGTTCTGCTGATCAGTTGCGCGATTTACGCCAGTTGGTCAATGCCCGCCCGGTTCCGGAAATGGCGGCGCTGCGAGATGGCCTAAGGATTCTTGCCGAAGCCGACATGCGATCGCAACTGGCTGCTATCGATATACCGACGCTGATCATACACGGTGATCGTGATCGGCTAGCCCCTGTTGCGGCGGCGCGTTGGCTGACGGAGCTGTGGCCGCAAGCACATTTGTGTACCATTGCCGGCGCCGGCCATGCGCCGTTTTTATCCCACCCGGAGCAGGTGGCGGATGCCATGGCCGAATTTGTATCGACTCACCAAGAGGATTTTTCATGAGTAGGGAGGCGCTGGATCAGCAAGCCTTGCGCCGCGCTTTTGACCGTGCCGCCAGGACATACGATGAGCACGCGGTATTGCAGCGCGAAGTGGCCGATCGATTGATAGAGCGACTTATCTATATTAAGTGTGACCCGCGTGTCATCCTGGATCTTGGTTCGGGGACAGGTTACTGCAGCCGTGCTCTGGCTGATCGCTACAAAAAAGCCCGGGTGATTGGCCTGGACCTGGCCGAAGGTATGGCCCGGTACGCTACCGGTCGCCGCGGCTGGTTCAGCCGCGAAAACTACGCCGCCGCGGATGCTGAACAATTACCCCTGGCTGACAATAGCGTCGACATGGTGCTGTCCAGCCTGACGTTCCAGTGGTGTGATCTTGGCCGCGTGTTTGCCGAGTGTCGCCGGGTATTGCGACCCGGGGGCTTGTTGATGTTTACCAGTTTCGGGCCGACCACCTTGCAGGAGTTGCGCGCCGCCTGGGCCGCGGTGGACGGATCGGTGCATGTACATGATTTCCAGGACTTGCGCGTCGTCGGCGACGCCCTGGTCGAAGCCCGCCTGGCGCTGCCGGTGATGGATACCGAAACCATTACCCTGACTTACGCAGATGTGCCCGGGGTGCTGCGTGACCTGAAAATGATCGGTGCCACCAATGCGGCGCAGAGTCGGACCCGCGGCCTGCTCGGTCGCCAGCGTTACCGGACATTTCTTGATGCCTACGAGCAATTTCGCCAGGTCGATGGCCGCTACCCGGCCAGCTATGAAATTGTCTACGGTCATGCCTGGTGCCCGGATGGCGAAACGCAGCAGCCATCCGAGCCCGGTGCCGGCTATGCCAGTATCGCGCTGGACCAGATTGGCGGCCGCAAATGACCCGGGCGAGAGGCTACTTTGTTGCGGGAACCGATACCGGTGTTGGCAAAACCCTGGTATCGGCTGCACTGGTTCGGGCATTTGCTGACGGCGGCCGGCGAGTTGTCGGGCTCAAGCCGGTTGCCAGCGGCAGTGACCCGACACCGGCCGGGCTGAGAAATGCTGACGCCTTGGCGTTAATGGCTGAAGCCAGCGTTGAGTTGCCTTACGACGTGGTCAATCCTTATGTATTTGAACCGGCTATTGCACCGCATCTCGCAGCGGCGGAAAAAAACCTGTCGATAGATGCCCAAAACATTACTCGAATTGTTGATAATGTGCGGGAACAGGTCGACATCGTCGTAGTAGAGGGTGTAGGCGGCTGGCATGTGCCGCTGAATCGGCAACAGGACACGGCGGATCTCGCGGTGATGTTGGGCTTGCCCGTGATCCTGGTTGTGGGCATGCGCCTGGGGTGCCTGAACCATGCCGTGTTGACGGCCAATGCTATTGCCGCGGTCGGTCTGCCGTTAGTCGGCTGGATAGCCAATAGCATCGATCCGCAGTTTGAGCGCTTTGCACAAAACCTGGATGAATTGCAGACGCGAATTGCCGCGCCGCTTCTTGGCACCATTCCATTTTCCGATGTGCCTCCGTGTGTGATTCAGGCGACAAATCAATTGAGCCTTGACCCGCTTCAATAATTTTTATTCTTGCATCAGCCCAGGTAATTCATCGCTAATAAAGGTATTCAGTGATGTGACTGAGTATGATTCTCAGTATTGCTTCAACAACAATGTGTGTGATACCGTGCCTGCGGCTGAATGTCGCAGACCGACTTCAAGCCTAAAATAAAATGATAATTATTCTCAATTAAGAAGACTGCTGAAGTAGTGCTTGATTGGGAACGAGGAAGTAGATTGTTTTAAAGCAGTCACCCCTCAAGGAGTAACACTAGGAGCGACCTTTGGGTTTCCTGTAACCAGGATGCGGACCGGCCGGTCAATATTCCGGATGAAGCAGGAAGCGCTTAAAGTCTTCTTTATCGTGACCAAGGGTCATGACAAAGCCGGACTGAAGGTTACAAAATTTACAGACAGCCGAGTTGAGCCTGCTGTATTGGTTATGTGCATGCGCGTGCCGAATTTGTGGTGAGCCCTTGTTAACGGGACGGGATGCAACAATCAGCACGTAAATTGCATGGCCCGGCTGGACGACCGATTGACGTAATTTTAATTAGAACCCTACGGGAGATGTTTATGCTCACTCGTTCAATTCAGAGTCTGAAAGGCGGACTGCATCGCTTGGGTATGGCGGCGGTATTACTCATGCCAGGCGTAGCAGCAGCCGAGTATGGCCTTAACTTCCAGGAGCCGGTCACCCAGACTGCTACCGAACTTCTCGGGCTCCATAACATGATTCTCGGAATCGTAACCGTCATTACGCTGCTGGTGTTCGGTGTGATGTTCTGGAGCGTCATCTTCCATCGCAAGAGCAGTGGCCGTGAACCGGCCACTTTTCATGATAACTCCAAGCTGGAAGTTGTCTGGACCGTGGTCCCGTTCCTGATCCTGATGGTCATGGCGGTTCCCGCTACAAAGGCGTTGTTAAGAATGGACGACACCAGTGGCTCGGATATGACTCTGAAGATCACCGGTTACCAGTGGAAGTGGAAATACGAGTACCCTGACCAGGGCATCAGTTTCTTCTCCAATCTTTCTACTCCGAAAGAACAGATTTACAACAAGGCGGAAAAAGGTGAGCACTACCTGCTTGAGGTGGATAACGAAGTTGTGCTGCCGGTCGGCAAGAAGGTGCGTTTGCTGGTAACTGCCAACGACGTTATTCATGCCTGGGGAGTTCCGCAACTGGGCATCAAGAAAGACGCGATTCCGGGTTACGTAAACGAAATGTGGACCAGGATCGACAAGCCCGGTGTTTACCGCGGCCAGTGTGTTGAACTGTGCGGCAAGGATCATGGCTTTATGCCGATTGTTGTCCGTGCGGTAAGCGACGAAGAATTCAACCAGTGGGCCAGCGTCCAGAAAGACAAGATGGTCGCCGAGGCTGCATCTTCCAAGAAGTCCTGGACCAAGGCTGATCTGATGGAGCAGGGCAAGAAGGTCTACGACGTATCCTGTGCAGCCTGTCATGGTGCTACGGGTGCTGGCGTACCTGGCGTATTCCCGCCAATGGCCAACAGCAAGATTGCCAAGGGTGATGTTGCAGCTCACCTCGACATCGTCATGAATGGCAAGGCTGGTACCGCCATGGCTGCATACAAGGGCCAGATGAGCGACGTCGATCTGGCTGCGGTCATCACCTACGAGCGTAATGCCTTTGGCAACGATACGGGTGATGTTGTGCAACCGGCCGATATCAAGGCCAAGCGCTAAACAGAATTCGACAGGAGGCAAGTCATGTCACATCACGATCATCCGACTGGCATTAAGCGCTGGTTGACAACAACAAACCACAAGGACATTGGTACGCTGTACCTCTGGTTCTCATTCATCATGTTCCTTACCGGTGGAGCAATGGCGTTGATTATTCGCGCCGAATTATTCCAGCCCGGTCTGCAAATTGTGGAACCTCACTTCTTTAACCAGATGACAACAGTTCATGCACTGGTGATGGTATTCGGCGCGGTTATGCCGGCATTCACCGGATTCGCCAACTGGATGCTGCCGATGATGATCGGTGCTCCGGACATGGCGCTGCCACGTATGAATAACTGGAGTTTCTGGATTCTGCCTTTCGCAGCGACCATGTTGATTCTGTCGCTGTTCACTCCGGGTGGTGGCCCAGCTGCAGGCTGGACACTTTATCCGCCTTTGAGTGCCCAGGGCGGAATGGGAATGGATTTCACTATCCTGGCAGTGCATCTGCTGGGTATATCTTCCATCCTCGGCTCAATTAACATCATCGCGACCATTATGAATATGCGTGCCCCGGGCATGACCCTGATGAAAATGCCCATGTTCGTCTGGACCTGGCTGATTACCGCGTTCCTGCTGCTGGCTTCAATCCCGGTTCTTGCGGGTGCCGTAACCATGCTGCTGACCGATCGTCACTTCGGCACCACGTTCTTTGATGCGGCCGGTGGTGGCGATCCTGTACTGTTCCAGCATATTTTCTGGTTCTTCGGTCATCCTGAAGTGTATATCCTGGTGCTGCCTGCATTCGGCGTCTTCTCCCAGATCATCCCGACGTTCGCGCGCAAGCCGTTGTTCGGATACACCTCCATGGTGTTTGCGACTGCAACGATCGCGTTCCTGTCATTTGTTGTCTGGGCGCATCACATGTATACGGTTGGCATGCCGATGTCCGGCGAGCTGTTCTTCATGTACTCAACCATGCTGATTGCAGTACCGACCGGCGTGAAAGTGTTTAACTGGCTGGCGACTTGCTGGCGCGGTGCCCTGACATTTGAAACACCGATGCTGTATGCGCTGGCCGGCGTGTTGTTGTTCACGGTTGGTGGTGTAACCGGTCTGATGATGTCCATCACCCCGGTTGACTTCCAGTACCACGACACCTACTTCATTGTTGCCCACTTCCACTACACCATCTTCTGTGGTTCTGTGCTGGCGCTGATGGGCGCTACCTACTACTGGATTCCGAAGTGGACAGGCTATATGTACAACGAAGGTCTGGGCAAGCTGCATTTCTGGCTGACCGCAATCTTCTTTAACCTGACCTTCTTCCCTCAGCATTTCCTGGGCCTGGCCGGTATGCCGCGTCGTATTCCGGACTACGCTATCCAGTTTGCCGAGTTTAACCAGTGGTCAACAGTTGGTGCTTTCGGCCTTGGTCTGTCACAGTTGTTGTGGCTGTACATCATCATCACCTGCATCAAGGGTGGCGAGAAGGCCAAGGACAAGGTTTGGGAAGCTGCGGAAGGCCTGGAATGGACCGTACCGTCTCCGGCTCCGTACCATACCTTTGAAACACCGCCACAGGTGAAATAATTCCTGGTCAAGCCGGGGCCGGTAACGGTCCCGGCATCAGACAGGACAAGAAAGTATTAGAGAAACGAATAGTGGAAAACACCGTGTCGAAAACGCCTGAACAGAAAAAACGCATCATCATGACAGCCTTGTTGCTGGGCGCGATGGCGCTGCTGTTCTTCGTCTCGGCGTTTTTCAAGAACTGGAACTAGGTTTCTGAGCCATGACTGATCAGTCCAACCAGAACAATGACAGCGTAAGGCAGGCCAACAGCCGGACGGTTAAGCGGCTGTTCGTGGTCGCGGTCATTATGTTCGGTTTTGGTTATGCCCTGGTTCCGTTATATGACCTGATCTGTGATGTCACCGGGCTTAATGGAAAGACCGGGAGAACGACGCTGGAACAAGTAGCTGCCCGGCAACAGGTTGATGCTGCGGCGACTGATACTGCGACTGATTCGCGCGAGGTAGTGGTGGAGTTCATGTCCCACACTTCAACCGGGTTGCCGTGGGAATTCCGGCCAATGAGCAAGAAGATGACCGTCAAGATCGGTCAACCTGCCGTTGCCATGTTCTACGCCCGGAACACTTCCGGCGATACCATTACCGGCCAGGCCATACCCAGTGTTTCGCCAAACAAGGCGGGGCCTCACTTCAAGAAGACCGAATGCTTCTGCTTCAGCCAGCAAACACTCAAGCCGGGTGAAGAGAAGGAAATGCCGGTGCAGTTCGTGATCAACTCGAAGCTTGATCCTGAAGTGAAAGTTGTCACCTTGTCCTATTCGTTCTTCAATGCCGAGAAGGATTCGGCAAAAAAATACGGTGGTGAGCCCGGGGAGGCTCCTGCCAACCATAATTCGCACGAGCATCATGCGCATTCGCAGCAGCAGCATGAAGCCGGGCAAGACCATAAATTGTAAATGCAATAGGGGAAAACCATGTCAGCAAAAGGCGACTACTATTTACCCGAACCAAGTCCATGGCCGGTATTGACCTCCGTTGGTCTGTTTCTGCTTGCCCTGGGATTTGTATTATCCATAAATGATGTCAGTGTCGCCAAGTACGCCATGTACATTGGTGCCGCAATCATTATCTATATGGCGTTTCGCTGGTTCGGACAGGTGATTGGCGAGAGTGAAGCAGGTACCTATAACGACAAGGTGGATACATCCTTCCGCATGGGTATGGGCTGGTTCATTTTCTCTGAAATCATGTTTTTTGCTGCCTTTTTTGGCGCGCTGTTTTACGAGCGTCAGTTGGCAGTTTCATGGCTGTCTTCCGGTGTCACCAATGAATGGCTGTGGCCGGGATTTGAAGGTGGCTGGCCGACAGCAGGTCCTGAAGGTGCCAAGGCCGTAGCTGCAGGCGAGACTCCGGGACCAAACCAGTTCTCGCCCATGGGTGCCTGGGGCATTCCCGCGATAAACACACTGATCCTGTTAACTTCAGGTGTAACCATTACCATCGCTCACTGGGGTCTGCAAAAGGACAACCGTGGTCAGTTGATTGTGTGGCTGTTCCTGACCGTTGCTCTTGGTCTGACCTTCCTTGGATTCCAGGCCTATGAATACGCCCATGCCTACACCGAGCTGGGCCTGACCATGAAGACCGGCGTATACGGTGCCACATTCTACATGTTGACCGGGTTCCACGGCTTGCACGTGACCCTGGGTACCATCATGTTGATCGTGATCTGGTTCCGTACGCTCAAGGGCCACTTTACCCCGAAAAACCATTTTGGTTTCGAGGCGGTGGCCTGGTACTGGCATTTTGTGGATGTAGTCTGGCTGGGCCTGTTTATATTCGTATACTGGCTCTGATCTGCCCGGCAGGTCGTCCAACAGAACAGGCGCTGCGCGAGCGGCGCCTTTTTCTTTTTGATCAGGATATCAAGCCGGCAAAAACGGACTGGAGCAGGTGTTGTATTCGCCGGACTTGCCGTAGAACTACAGGGCGCGAATTCCTTCAGGCGGGATCACACCGGTATAAAACAGAAGCATCAACAGTGCAAACAGCGTAACCGACAACCCGACACGAATGGTCAGCGCCTTGACCATGCGATCATCCACCTGGTCTTTTTTCCGGAACATGTAGAAAAGCCCGGAAAACAGGCTGGCAATTATGGCCATGAGCAGTAATATTACGAGCAGCTTGATCAATTTCCCGACCTCTTTGTCTGGTTTGGATCCAAATTATACGCAGGGTAAATCATCAGTGTCATCCCAACAGTCTCAACCAGGTATTCCGGTCCCTGTAAAAAGGCGCCCAGGCTGGGCGGCCACTCTTGCAGTCATCGCAATGTTACCTTTACTTACCGCCCTTGGTTTCTGGCAATTGCATCGCGCGGAAGAAAAAACCGGAATCCAGGCGGAATATGACCGCAGGGAGAGCGCCGGTGAAATAGCAGTTACCGGAACACTACGGAGTGTTGAAGACCTTCGGTTTTATCGCATTCGTGTTCGTGGTGAATACGAGGTCGATCGGCAAATCTGGCTGGATAACCGGGTGCATAACGGCCAGGTGGGTTACCATGTTCTGACGCCATTACGAATCGAAGGAAGCGATACACGCATTCTCGTTAATCGTGGCTGGATTCATCAAGGCCAGGGCAGAGCCGAGTTGCCGTCGGCGCCGCCACCGGCCGGTATACATACTGTTGTTGGTGTCGCAACAGTGCCATTCAAGGGTGGTTACAGGCTGGGCCCGGCTTTTCAGGCTGACGGAAAATGGCATGCCCGGTGGCAGTTTGTCGAGATGGATCAGTATGCGCAGGCCGTGCCTTACGCTGTGCAGCCGGTCATGATGCTGCTTGACGCAGGCGACCAACCCGGCGGCCTGATCCGCGAATGGAAGCGCCTGGACGCCGGAATCGCTGTGCATCACGGATACGCATTTCAATGGTTTTCGCTCGCTGTTACACTGGCGGGCATCTACCTGTTTTTCCTGTTCCGCAAGCCAGGTCGAGCGGAAGGGACCGATTCGGATATTGAGGCATGACCCAGGACAAGCATACAGTGAACCGAGGCAATCGATTTACAATTATTGCCGTGGCAGTCGTTTTTCTGGCGCCGATAGTCGGTGCCTATATTCTGCATGCAACCGGCTGGCAGCCCGAGAGCACGAAGAACCGGGGCGCTCTGGTACCTGGTCCGGTTGCCATGGCAGAACAGCATTTCAATCTTGCCAATGGCGGCAGTCTTGCACTGAAAGATATTCGTCATAGCTGGGGTGTGCTTTATATTGGTGGCGACAGTTGTGACCCGGACTGCGTTGAGCGCCTGGAGCGATTGCGTCGTGCGCACATATCGCTGGGCAAGAACCAGCCTCGTGTGCACAGGCTTTACCTCGCACGCAGTGCCACCCATGATTACCAGGCGCTTGGTCGGCAGTTCCCGGAGCTGAAAATTCTGGCTGCGCCGGAAGCGGGTATTGTGTCCTGGCGTGCGCAGCTCAAGGATGCGGTTGGAGGTGATCTCGTGCCGGGAATGATGTTTATTATTGATCCGCTCGGTAACGCCATACTCAATTACCGGGCAGATGCGGATCCGGTCGATGTTCGCAAGGATCTTGGCAGGTTGCTGCATGTATCCCGTTTGGGCTGATGAAGCAATCATGGAACCAGACATGACGAGGCAGATTTTATGAGCACAGAAGATACCGCAGCGCCAGAAACCCGGTCGCGTAACCCGCTTCGTATGGCGCGGGAATTTTTTCAGCTGACCAAGCCGGGCGTGGTGGCATTGATTGTATTTACAGCCGTTGTCGGCATGTTCCTGTCTACGCCCGGCGCGGTACCGTTAAGTGTCTTGATTATTGCTTCCCTCGGAATCGGCATGGCTGCCGGTTCAGCAGCAGCCATAAACCATGTTCTGGACCAGAAGGCGGATGCCATTATGGCGCGCACCCGGCATCGGCCGCTACCGCGAGGCGAATTAAGTTCTGCCGAAGCCATTGTATTTGCCATTGTGCTTGGCGCCATTGCCATGACCATCCTGGCTGTATGGATCAACCACCTGACTGCATGGCTGACATTTTTTTCGCTGATCGGTTACTCGGTTATCTATACCGTGTACCTTAAGCGTGAGACGCCGCAGAACATTGTTATCGGTGGAGCTGCCGGTGCGGCGCCGCCGGTATTGGGTTGGGCGTCGGTGACGGGCGAAGTGACCGGCGATGCGTTGCTGCTGTTCCTGATTATCTTTCTTTGGACACCGCCGCATTTCTGGGCGCTTGCGTTGTACCGGGTAAAGGAATACGAGCGCGCCAACATCCCCATGTTGCCGGTTACGCACGGCAGCAAGTTCACACGTTTGCAGATTTTACTGTACACAATTTTGCTTGCGGCAATCACGTTAATGCCGTTTGCGACCGGCATGGCCGGCACGCTGTACCTGGTCGGTGTTACTGTACTAAATGCCATTTTCCTGTATAGCGCCATTGCATTGTACAGGACATACAGTGACGAGCTGGCCAAAAAAACGTTCAAGTATTCAATTCATTACCTCAGCCTGATATTTGCATTGCTCCTGGTCGATCATTATCGCCTGTATATCATTGAGGCATTGCAGTCATTGATGTAGGACCGGAACCATGAAGCTGCTGCTGATCGTTTTTTCCTGCCTGTTACTGGCAGGGTGTCCGGCGCCAAAGCCGACATTTCAAGGCACCGATATGAGCTTTGTTGATTTTGGCAGCTCGCCGGAATTGACCGGGCACGATGGAAACAGGCACAGCGTTTCAGAATACGGGGGTAAGATAGTTGCCGTATTTTTCGGTTACGCAACCTGCCCGCATATTTGTGCACCAGTGCTGTACAAGCTTGCCAAGGTGCGCGCGGCCCTGGGAGAGAAGGCATCAAGCTTCCAGATACTGTTTGTAACAGTGGACCCCGAGGCGGATACACCCGAGGTATTGAAGAAATTTGTTGACGGCTTCGATGCCGATATTATGGGATTGACAGGAACCGTCGCTGAAATAGAGGCAGCCAAACAGCATTACAAGGTAGGTGCGATCGAGCGTATCGATGAAAACAAGAAACGCGTAATTGACCACAGCGGCGCAATTTTTATCTACGATACCAAAGGCAAGCTGAGACTGTTATTCCAGCAGGATGCGGCGGTGGACGCGATTGCGGCTGATATCACCGCGCTGTTGAATATCAGTTAGGTCGTTCTTCCAGTAACTGATCCATGATCAGGCCATAAAAATGCATTCCGGCAGCGTTGTTATATGCCCAGCCCAGGTGGTTGTTGCAGGCTGCGCATAACACCGGAACCCAGTGATAACCCCTGAACCAGCTGTGCGCTGTCGTCCAGTCACCGATTGGAACACATCCGTGAGCCTCGCTGTAACAGCAGATAACAAAATCGACTCCGGCAGGATTTCGAAAACAGTAAACGTGCTGGTTATTGAACTCGATACGGAACCGGGCATGGGTAACAAGGTGTCGGCAGCGTACGCACAGAATGTGGCTATGACTGTCGGGTTTGATCGGCGAATCAACAGCATCATCAGGGAGTTTTTGTGTAGCGCTGTCGGATTCAAGCAATTGGAGGGCGGGCAGCCCGGCAGTAGCACTGAAGCGGTGAAGAGTGCAATGAAAAAGGGCATCATCAGAGAGGCCCTTTTTAATGCCAGGTGAACCGTTCATGATTTCACCGTCACTATACTGGTATCAGGCAAGCATGACCTGTTTCATCTTCGCCATGGCCTTTTTCTCCAGCTGGCGAATGCGTTCAGCCGATACGCCATACTCGTCGGCGAGTTCATGCAGGGTTGCCTTGTCGTCGTTGAGCCAGCGACGGGTGACAATATCGCGGCTGCGATCATCAAGTTCCGCCAGCGCCAGGTGAATCTGTTGCTCCTGGTCTGATTCAGACGACGTCTGGTTTGCCAGGACTTCCGGGTTGTAACGCATGTCCTGCAGGTAACCGGCGGGACTGGCCTGGAAATAATCATCGTCATCGCTGTCATTCATGTCGAAAGCGATGTCCTGGCCGCTCATGCGGGATTCCATTTCGGTGACTGTTTTCTCCGGTACATCCAGGTCGTTGGCCAGCGCCTTGATTTCATCCTGGTTCATCCAGCCCAGGCGGGTGCGCGCCTTGCGCAGGTTGAAAAACAGTTTGCGCTGGGCCTTGGTGGTAGCGACTTTGACAATGCGCCAATTGCGCAGAATGTAATCGTAGATTTCCGCCCGAATCCAGTGCACGGCAAATGACACCAGGCGCACGCCACGTGACGGATCAAAATGTTTTACTGCCTTCATCAGGCCGATATTGCCTTCCTGGATCAGGTCGGCTTGTGGCAGGCCATAGCCGGTAAACTTGCGGGCTATGCGAACCACGGAATGAAGCTGTGACAGGATCAGCTGGCGGACCGCATCCAGGTCACCGTGGCTCTGGTAACGTGTGGCCAGTTCAAATTCTTCCTCGGCTTCCAGTGCCGGTAACTGGTTGACCAGTTGGAAATAGTGGGCCAGACCGTTTTCGGTATTCAGGTTTACTGCTAACGGAAAATTGTTTGCCATCGCTATTGCCTCGTTACTGTCCAATATCAGGAACCGCTAATATTGTGCATTAGTTTAGCACTCTATTTGTGAGAGTGCCAAGTTTCAAGAAAATTCCTGATTTACGTTAAGTCTTTGATTTTTTGTGTTATTGCCGAATAATATGTCAAATTCTGTAAACTGGAACGACAACTTCGGCTAGCGGGGTTCAATTTCAGCTAAATGACGGCTTACGGCAATGCGGGCGCCCAGCCAGCCCATCAAGGCACCGCCTCCAAGCAACACCAGGCTCGCAGGAGCGGACAGGCCGGCCAGGCGGTAATCGCTACCGTACAGGGCTACCAGGTGCTGTATTGGTTCAGCCAGTGCCCACAGGCCGCCTGTGACCAGCAGCCAGGCGACGGTACCGCCAAACAGGCCGTAGAACCACCCGGAATACAGGAACGGCCGACGAATGAAGGCGTTGGTTGCGCCTATGAGTTTCATGATTTCGATTTCCTGGCGCCGATTCAGTATCGCCAATCGAATGGTGTTACTGGTAGTCAGCACGACACCGACGGCAAGCAAGCCACCAAGCAGCAGCACGCTGCGACGGGCAATTTCAAGCAGCGCCTTCAGGCGTTTGACCCATTTCATGTCCAGTTGTGCAAGGTCCACCTGTGGAAGCGTGCCAAGAGTCTCAACAAGCTCGTCCAGTTGCGCGGCTGAGGTGTTTTCAGCCGGTTCGACCAGTAACACACCCGGCAACGGGTTCCTGTCCAGCGCATCCAGGGCGTCACCGAAACCCGAGTGTTGTTTGAATTCCGCCAGCGCCGCGTCCGGATCGATATACTGTACAACCGAAACGTGTTCGTGCTGTTGCAGTTGAGCTGCCAGGGCGCGGGCGTCAGCATCATTTGTACCGTGCTTCAGAAATACGCTGACCTGGGCGTTGCCGCCCCAGCCGGTACTGAGTTGCTGGATGTTTTCCAGTGTGACGTACAAGACGGCCGGCAGCGCGAGACTGATACCAATTACCAGCAAGCTCATCAGCGAGGCAAGCGGTGTTCGCGCCAGCTGGCCAAGGCTGTAAAACAATACCTGCAGATGCCGCATGAAATAATTTTTCATAGCGGTTGCTCGAGACTGTCAAATACCAGTTCACCCTGGTGAAGCTGGAGCACACGTTTTTGCATGCGCTTGAGCTGGCGCAGGTCATGGGTGGCGATAAAAACGGTCACACCATGCTGGTTGAATTCTGCGAACAGGTCCATGATTTCGTCAGAAAGGCGCTCGTCAAGATTGCCTGTGGGTTCATCGGCGAGCAGAATGGCCGGCTTGTTGACCACGGCACGGGCAATGCCCACTCGCTGCTGTTCACCGCCTGAGAGGGTTACCGGCAGCAGTTTGGCCTTGTTCAGCAAGTCGACCTTGTCGAGTGCCGCGTTCACCCGGCGGGAAATTTCGCGGTGGTTGTGGCCAGCCACGACCAGCGGCAGCGAAACGTTGTCAAACACCGTGCGATCCATCAGTAATTTGTGGTCCTGGAAAACAATGCCGATATCGCGACGAAAATAGGGGATGCGCCAGCGTGGAATCTTCATGACATTCTTGTTGTTGATCATGCATTCGCCCCGACTGGGGCGTTCGATCAACGAGATGAGCTTGAGTACCGTGCTTTTTCCGGCACCTGAATGCCCGGCGAGAAATACCATCTCATCATCGTCAATATGAAAGCTGACAGACTTCAGGGCATCATGACCCTGTGGATAGCGCTTGCTGACGTGATGAAAGTGAATCATGGTTTGATGTGTTTTGTCCTTGTCAGCCCCGTTCCTGGTTATCAAAAAGGGCGTGTATGAATTCAGTGGCATCAAATGGACGAAGGTCTTCAGCTGATTCGCCGACACCGATAAAACGAACCGGGATACCAAACCGGCGGGCAATGGCAACAATGATGCCGCCCTTGGCTGTGCCGTCGAGCTTGGTCAGGTTAATGCCGGTTACGCCAACAGCATTGTTAAAGTGCTCAAGTTGCGATAACGCGTTTTGCCCGGTGCCGGCGTCCAGGGTAAGCATGACTTCATGCGGCGCGCTGTTGTCCAGCTTGTTGATAACGCGCTTGATTTTTTGAAGTTCCTGCATCAGGTCGGAGTGCGTATGCTGGCGCCCGGCAGTGTCGATAATCAGCACGTCAGCACGTCGCGCACGCGCTGCTTCAACTGCATCATGAGCCACTGATGCAGCGTCGGCGCCGGTAGGCTGGGCGATGACATCGACATCGTTGCGCTGACCCCATTGCTGTAACTGTTCAACGGCCGCGGCGCGGAAGGTATCGCCGGCAGCGAGCACCACCTTGAATCCCTGCTGTTTGAGACGATGGGTAATTTTGCCGGTAGTAGTGGTTTTGCCAACCCCGTTTACTCCGACCATCATTATAATGTAGGGCCGTGTCTGTTCCGGTATGGTGAGTGCCTGCTGACAGGGTAGCAGCAGTTTTTCCAGTTCGGCCTGGATGGCCCGGTAGACCGCTTCCGGGTCCGATAATTCCTTGCGCGCAATCTTGCCGGTGATGTCGCTGATAATGGCTCCGGTGGCGTCGATACCGATATCCGCGGTAAGCAGAATATCCTCAAGATCATCGATCAACTCCTGGTCCAGTTGCTTCCGTCCGAGCAGCAGGTTCCCCAGGCCGGCGCCAAGCGATTGCCGGGTCGCGCCCAGTTTCTGACCCAGGCGCGACAGCCAGCCGTTTTTCTTCGGGGCATCTGTCCCGGAATGCGTGTCGTCTGTCATAAATTCGGAAAATTCGGGTTGTACAGGCAATTTGTGCCGTGATTTTTTTTCCGGGGTATCCTACCATCGGTCGGCAATCGGAGTAAGACAGGATCATGACAGTAATGGAATTAATCAGACGAGCTGCCTTGTTGGCGCCAATCGTGTTGCTTGGTGCCTGCACCACAACACAAATTCATGAGCGGACCCTGGATAATGGCCTCAAAATCATTGTCCAGGAAAATCACCGGGCACCGGTGGTGGTATCCCAGGTCTGGTACAAGGTTGGTGCCATTGATGAGCCTGAGGGATTGACTGGTATTTCTCATGTACTGGAGCACTTGATGTTCAAGGGTACGAAAACCCTGAAGCCCGGCGAGTTCTCACGTATTATCGCGGCGGAAGGTGGCCGGGAAAACGCTTTTACCGGCAATGATTACACCGCCTACTTCCAGACCCTGGAAAAATCACGCTTGCCAGTGAGTTTCCGCCTGGAAGCGGACCGCATGCAAAACCTGGTTTTCGACGAATCGGAGTTCCAGAAAGAGGCAGCAGTTGTCCGTGAGGAACGTCGCCTGCGTACGGAAGACAATCCCGAGGCGCTGACTTACGAGCAGTTTAATGCCACCGCTTACACCGTGCACCCTTACAGGCATCCCATCGTCGGCTGGATGAAGGACCTGGAGGCGCATACGCTTGATGACATGAAGCAGTGGTACAGCAACTGGTATGCGCCCAATAATGCCACGCTGGTTGTCGCCGGTGATGTGCGGCCTGCCGAGGTGTTCAGTCTTGCAGAACAGTACTTCGGCAAGCTGCCGGTACGAAAGACGGCACGTCGCAACATTCCTGCAGAACCCGCACAAACCAGCGCCAGGCACAGTACTGTCAAGGCGCCGGCAAAAGTACCTTATTACATAACCGGTTATCATGTACCGGTGCTCGGGCACGGCAAGGATGAGGATGTCTACGCGCTCAGTGTGCTGGCAGGCGTACTGGATGGTGGTAACAGCGCGCGCCTGACGCGTGAGCTGGTGCGAGGCAGCCAGGTTGCTGCCTCGGCCGGTGCCGGGTTTAATGGCATGGCGCGCGGCCCGGGCATGTTCATGCTCGATGGCACACCGGCTTCCGGCAAGACCGTGGCCGAACTTGAATCCGCGCTGATGCAACAGGTTGAGCGCCTGAAGCAGGAAATGGTCAGCGAGGATGAGTTAAAGCGTATCAAGGCGCAGGTGCTGGCCAGCGATATATTTGGCCGGGATTCGGTGTTTTACCAGGCTATGCGCATCGGCATGATGGAAACCATTGGCCTTGATTACCGCACCATGGATGATTACCTCGACAATATCAAGAAGGTAACACCTGAAAAGATGCGTGAGGTGGCGCAAAAATACCTGGTTGTCAGCAACCAGACAACAACGGTGCTGGAGCCTCAGCCCATGAACACCAAGTCACGTCGCAAGCCGATGCCGGGAGGTGGTCATGGGCGTCATTAAATCTGTCGTAACATTTGTATTGCTGGGACTGGCTGCCAGTGCGCTGGCCGGGCCTGACATTCAGACCTGGAAACTGGATAACGGCACGAAAGTATTGTTTGTGCCGGCGCGTGATCTGCCCATGGTTCAGCTGAGCCTGGTGTTTGATGCCGGCAGTGCGCGTGACCCGGAACATCGATCCGGCCTGGCCGGATTTGTTGCCGGCATGCTGGAAGAGGGCGCCGCCGGCCTGACGGCCAACCAGGTGGCAGATGGATTTGAATCCCTGGGTGCCGAGTTCAGTGCCGGTGTTGATAACGACATGGCCATGATAAACCTGCGTAGCCTGGCGGACAGCGACTATCTTGATCCGGCCATTGAATTGATGCAGAAACTGGTCACCCGTCCGGATTTTCCTGAAGCCAGCCTCGCTCGTGAGCGCGCGCGTGCCATCGTGGGTTTCGCTCGTGCGCGGCAGCAGCCGGACTATATCGGGAAAATCCGGTTCTTTGATGCCATGTACGGCAAGCATCCCTACGCGCATCAAACTGAAGGCGATGAAGCCAGTGTCAAGACGATAGCTGTTGACGACCTGAAGCAGTTCCACAAGCAGTTTTACGTAGGCAACAACGCCGTGTTGGCCATAGTAGGTGATCTATCAGGCAAGGCTGCAAGGACATTGGCAAACAGGCTTGCCGGCACACTGCCAGCCGGTAACAGCGCCACTGATATTCCGAAAGTGTCGTTACCCGCCGCTTCCTACAAAAAACATATTCCGTTCCAGTCCACGCAGACCCATATCTTTATTGGCCAGCCGGGCATGTCGCGCACGGACCCTGATTACTTCAGTCTTTATGTCGGTAACTATATCCTGGGTGGCGGCGGTTTTGTTTCGCGGCTGATGGACCAGGTGCGTGAAAAGCAGGGACTGGCTTACAGTGTCTACAGTTATTTCTGGCCATTGCGCGAGCCCGGACCTTTCCAGATCGGCATGCAAACCAAGAACAGCGAACGCGACAAGGCACTGGCGTTGCTGGACAGGATACTGCGCGATTTTGTAAAGAACGGTCCAACTGATGCGGAATTGAAGGCTGCCAAGCAAAACCTGACCGGCGGTTTCCCCATGCGTATAGATAGCAACAAGAAAATCAGCGGCTATCTTGCGGTCATCGGGTTCTATGACTTGCCGCTGGATTATATTGACCGGTTCATCGGCAATGTTGAAGCCGTCACCGTTGAAAGCATCCGCGATGCGTTCCGGCGTCGCGTGCACCCTGACAAGATGGTTACCATTACTGTCGGTGGCTAGGGCCGCATTGGCTACGCGAAAACATCATCACTATCCGGGCGTGCTTCGCATTATTGGCGGCCAGTGGCGAGGTCGCAAGTTGCCGGTGCCGGAGAGTGATGGCTTGAGGCCCACGCCCAACCGGGTACGCGAGACCCTGTTTAACTGGCTGCGTCCACACTTGCCCGGTGCCCGGTGCCTGGATGTGACCGCCGGGACCGGGAGCCTTTGTCTCGAGGCCTTGTCGCAAGGCGCTGATAAGGTGGTCATGGTGGAACAGTCGGCTGAGGCCGTGCGTGCGCTGCGCCAGAACCTTGAGTCGCTCGGAGCCGGTGACCGCGCCCAACTGATCCAGGGCGATGGGCTGGCGTTTCTCGATGGCCCGGTTACGCCGGTGGATATTATTTTTCTGGACCCGCCATTTCGCAGTGACCTTGTCGCCCGCTGCTCTCGAAAGATTGCCGAACGTGGCTGGTTGAAATCGGGTGGCCTGGTCTATATTGAAGCCCCGAGGGAAATGAGTCCCTTGCCGATCCCGGACGACTGGTCACTGATTCGCAGCAAAACAGCGGGTAAGGTGGGGTATCATCTGGCCCGATCCGGACATTCTCAGGAGTAACATCGCCATGACGCGCGCCTTGTATCCAGGCACATTCGATCCTATTACCAATGGCCACACAGACCTGGTTCGGCGGGCGGCACGCCTGTTTGATGGTGTGGTCGTGGCGGTGGCGGCCAACCCGGGAAAAACGCCTTTATTTGATCTGGATACGCGCGTTGCCATGGCAACGGACGTGTTGAAAGGAGTCAAGGGGGTCGAGGTGACCGGCTTTGACAACCTGCTGATCAACTGTGTGCGTGAGCATGGAGCCCAGGTGATTCTCCGCGGTCTGCGCGCCGTTTCTGATTTTGAGTATGAATTCCAGATGGCAGGCATGAATCGACGACTCGCCGAAGACGTGGAGACCGTATTCCTGACGCCGTCGGAGGAAGACATGTTTATTTCGGCAACATTGGTCAAGGAAATCGCCGCCTACGGCGGAAACGTGACTGAATTTGTGGACTCCCGTGTGGCGGCTGCGCTGGCTGCCAAGCTGGGAAAATAGGCTATACTGATTGAAATTTGTAGCAGGTGACTTATGGCTTTATTGATTACTGAAGAATGCATTAACTGCGATGTCTGTGAACCCGAGTGCCCCAACGCTGCCATTACCCAGGGTGACGAGATCTACGAGATCAACCCGGACCTGTGTACAGAATGTGTTGGACATTACGAGACGTCACAATGTGTTGAAGTATGTCCGGTAGACTGCATCATCCCGAATCCTGAAAAACAGGAATCGCAGGAAGAGCTGCAATCCAAGTACGAGGCCCTGATGGCCGATGACTGAATCCGGGTTGTATCGGCGTAAAACCCGAATACAGCCAGTCTGCAGGGGTGAGCGAGCAATCTCTCACCCCTTGGTTTTTGGAGAACAGGAATGAACTGCTTGCTCAGGACGACGATTATTGCCGGTTTGACCGGGTTGCTTGCCAGCCATGTTGCCCTGGCTGACCAGAATACGGGCCTGCGGCCCGCCATTGCCTCGGCACATCCGCTGGCCACCCTGGCCGGGATGCGTACCCTGGAGCGGGGCGGTAACGCCTTTGACGCCGCGATAACCGTGAGCGCGGTATTGGCAGTGGTGGAGCCAACCGGATCCGGCATGGGTGGTGGCGGGTTCTGGTTGCTGCACCAGGCGGACAGTGGTCGCCAGGTAATGATTGATGGCAGGGAACGGGCGCCGTTGGCCGCTCACCGCAACATGTACCTTGATTCACAAGGGCAACCGGTACCCGGGTTGTCACTGGATGGGCCACTGGCCGCAGCTATTCCCGGACAGCCGGCAGCGCTGGATTACCTTGCGCGTCACTACGGTCGTCTGCCATTGGTGCAAAGCCTGGCGCCGGCCATTCGTGTTGCGAAGCTTGGCTTTCCTGTGGGCGAGCATTATCGGCAAATGGCCGGGCTCAGGCTTGAAGCACTTCGTGAGCATGGCGCCGGCGCTGTATTTCTTGATAAGGGCCGGCTGCCCGGGCGTGGCTATGTTCTGCGTCAGCCGGATCTTGCCAACATGTTGGAGTTGCTGGCCAAGCACGGGCGCGATGGAATCTACGCGGGCGCCTTCGCCGAGAGGCTGGTAGATGGAGTCCGTGAGGCAGGCGGAATCTGGTCGATGAAGGATCTGGCTGAGTACAACATTGTTGAACGCGAACCAATCAGGTTGAGTTATCGTGGCTATCGGGCAACGTCCGCACCGTTGCCATCATCAGGCGGTATTGTGCTGGCACAAATATTCAACATTCTTGGCGGTTTTGACCTGGCTGCCATCGACCCGGTCAAGCGCAAGCATCTTGTCATCGAAGCCATGCGCCTGGCTTATCGTGATCGTGCCCGTTACCTGGGCGACAGTGACCATGTAAAAGTCAATGTCCAGGAATTGGTTTCAGCCGGCTACACCGATCGCCTGCGCAATGATATTGACCCTGATGCAGCAACACCCAGTACCTTCATGGAGGGTACCGGTGCAACCCGAAACAAGGGCGAAGACACGACACACTTTTCCATTATCGACAAGGATGGTAACCGGGTTGCGGCAACGTTAAGTATCAATTATCCATTTGGTTCGGGTTTCATGGTGCCCGGCACCGGCATGGTGCTGAACAACGAGATGGATGATTTTTCCATCAAGCCCGGAGTGCCGAACGTATACGGGCTGGTAGGCAATGAAGCCAATGCCATCGCCCCGGGCAAGCGGCCGTTATCAAGCATGTCGCCAACATTTATCGAGAATGAAGATAGTGTATTGATAATTGGCACGCCCGGTGGCAGTCGTATTATCAGCATGGTGCTGCTGGCATCACTTGAGATGATGGAAGGGCGCGGCAATGTAAAAGACTGGGTCAGCCTGCCACGTTACCATCACCAGTACCTGCCGGACTCCGTGACTATCGAGCCCGGTGCATTGTCCGTAAAACAACGTTCAGACCTGGAGGCCATGGGCCACAGCATCAACGAGCGTGACGCGAGTTACGGCAACATGCATGCCGTGTACTGGAACAGGAAAGCAGGCAAGCTTGAATCTGCCAGTGATCCGCGTGGAGAAGGAATGGCAAAAACCGGGAACTGATCACTCGCTACAAATTCGTGATGAGCCTGGCCGCCGTCTGAACCGAAAAAACATGATAGTTGCCAATAGCCCTACCTGGCGACCGGGCCCGGAGAGTCGCATGCCCCGGGACGGAAGCTGCGAACTTTGGCATCAGCGCAGGCATGGCAGGCATTGCTGTAGGTCTTCTTTTCCGTTGCCGGGCATGGCGCCTTGATGCACCGTATACCGGTATCGCGGTCAGCACAGACGGGGTTGTAGTCCATGGTGCAAACCTGTGGCCGCGGGTCGGTGCAGGTGCCTGGCTCGGGCAGTGCCTGGGCTGCCAATACATTCTGTGTCGATAATATTAATACGAGCATCAGTATGCTGATGCAGATGAGCAACACAGCTGTAGCCTGTTGCATATGCTGATTGTTCTTTTGGGCAGTCATTTGATACATCCTTCCTGTAACAGAAAACCGTATTGAGCGTTTACACGCCTGGTCGTCGCGTTTGCGCGTGCCGGATCGCATCCATGTTAACACCCGTGTACAACTCGGCTTCATTGTAGTCATATTCGACGCCGGCCCGGCTGATCTGGACAATAACCAGGTTGCGGTCGACATCAGAGCGGTTTTCAGGGCCGCCATGACAAGTGGAAGGATGCAGGGCAATGGCGTCGCCAGGCTCCATAGCCAGTGACACAAGTTCATCGGTCTGACTCATCAATTTGCAATCACCTTCATTATTGCGATGACTGCCGGGAATAACCTGCAAAGCACCATTGGCCGGGGTGACCGGGTCAAGCGCAATCAGGATGCGCAGGAAATCGTCAGCATTTCGCGGGCATATGTACTGGTTGGGATGATCCCGGTGCCAGGCCATGTTGGGACCAATGTGTGCCGGCTTGCGCGTAACATTGGCAAAATTAAATTCAATATTGTTACTGCCCAAAAGTGTTGTTGCGAGTGTTTTCACGGGCTCACCGATAGCGGCGGAAAAGATGCCGGGCAACAGCACAGGCAGGTTGCCGATAATAAATGGCACGGCAGCCAGGGATGCAGCTTCGATACCGGGATTGCGACGGGGGCTTAACACGCTGAGCGGTACAATATCTTTTTGCCAGTATGGGTGAGTCGGAGACAACACCGTCAGCAACTCGTCCAGTTGTTGCCTGAGCCTGCCGGCAGTGACATGGTCGACAAGTCCCCGAACCGGAAGAAAGCCATTGTTGTGGTAGTCTGCGATCATTGGTGTCTCCGGGCGCGGGCAGGTTCATCCATAGACAATGCTGGTCAGCATAACACAAATCAGACTGGCAGAAGCTTTTCCATATACACGCTTAGCGGATCACCGGTGTAGTCGCCGTAAGGCCCTCGGATCGTGTAGCCCAGGGACTTGTACAGGCCAATCGCCTCCGGTTGGTAGATGCCCGTTTCCAGGCGAATGCTGCGAAGTTGTTGCGAGCGAGCCTCTTGTTCGAGAGCCTCCATGATCATTCGACCGCCACCGCGACCGCGATAGGCGTCTATTACAAACAAACGCTTGATTTCTCCGTAGCGTATTTCATCGGACAGGGATTTCAGGGCACCCATGCCGGCAACCGTGCCTTGATCGAACAATCCCACGACCAGAACGTTGCCGCGCGAAAGCGCTTCGATGCCATCAAGGTGACAGCTGTCGGCTGGATAGAGGCTGGTGGTGTAGGTGTCGGACAGGGCAAGCAGCTCCGGAATACCATTGGTTCCGGTTGTCACGGTTTGAACCACGAGGGCTGATGTGGTGTTCTGGTCAGGCACGTTATTGCGACTCCGGGTAACAAAACAGGGCCCGAACATGCGGGCCCTGTGTACTGGCATGTGCTAGTAGTTATCAGGCGCGTCTGGCCTGTGTTTGGCCCCCTTCATCGCGCAGCGCCTGGATAATGGCATCTGCGCGTTTTTCGAAACCGGTTTCCTGGTTGCGGATTCCATCACGGATATGTTCCAGTTCCTTGAGCCGGTCTTCAAGCGTGTCACTGGCCTGGTGGATACGCTTGATGCTTTCAAGGCGACGTCGCAGCTGGATCTGGTGCTCGCGCACCTGCGCTTCCATAGGTGACATGATGGTCTTGAGCCAGGCGTCGGCATCCTTGTTGGCCATCTTGTAGATCATGCGTATCTTGGCCACCGACGAGTCAAAGAACTGGTCGGTAAGGGTCTTTTGTTCTGTGCGCAGGAACGACAGGCTGCGAACAAACTGTTCATGCTTGTCCTGCAGGCGCTTGATCTCGCGCATGTAGCGCATGACAGAGAAATGACCGGGCTTGATGTTGCTGAGACCGTGCTCTTCCTGGAACTTCTTGTAGACGCCTTCCATCAATTCCTTGATTTCCTGGGCCTGCTTTGAAACCTGCTCCATGGTGCCGGTGGTTTCCTTGAAGAAGCTGATCATCAGCGCCTTCAGGCCGCTGGTGGTCAGGCTGATACGCATGTCCTTGCGGGTTTCGGCGATGCGCTTGTCCAGCGCCTTCAGGTTCAGGTGCGTGTACAGCACGTTGGTCTGCTGTGAAAAAATGCTGCGCGTCGCCTGGAAGCGTTGCATGCTCTTTTCAAAAACGGCCTTGTCTTCCTGGACCTTGTTCATCATGTGTTCGATGACATCGATGTTCTTGCCGTTGAGGCTGGACAGTTCATCAATGTGCTCGTACACACCCTTGAGTCGCTGGCCAATCAGGGCGCGTACCGCCTTGATTATGCTTTCAAGATCTTCGGCAACGTTATCGCGAACGATGCCGCGCTTGTCCGGAATCAGTTCACTGCCGAGCGCGTTTTCCAGCCTCAGCAACTGGCTGCGCTCCAGCGTGGCCTGGTCGTTCTTGATTTTGCCGTAAAGACCTTTTTGCGCCGACACCGGGTAGACGTTGTGATCGGACAGCGACAGGATCTTCGCTGTTTCACGAATCTGGCGATCGATTTCGCCGTTTACATCGGCATCAGATTTAAGATCATCCCAGAGGCCGTCAATCTTGTTCAGAACCACCATGCGACCACGCTTGTTGCTGCCCTTGCCCTGGCTGATGTGATCGTGCCAGACATCGATGTCGGACTTGGTAACGCCGGCGTCGGCGGCGAGGATAAACAGTACCGCGTGAGCGCTGGGCAGCATGTTCAGGGTCAGCTCGGGTTCGGCGCCCAGTGCATTCAGGCCCGGGGTATCGAGAATCACCAGGCCTTGTTCCAGCAGCGGATGCGGATAATTGATGATGGCGTGGCGCCACTTGGGTACCTCGACCAGTCCATCGTCGTTGAGCTGGAGACCGATTTCGTTTTCTTCGTGGGCGATGTGGAAGCCCAGTTCCTCGGCTTCGTTGGTGGTGACTTCCTTGATTTCCACTACATGCCGCAGCGCCTTGATCATGCTGTCGGAATTTTTTACGTCCAGCGGTATTTCCTGCCACTCGTCATTGAAGCGGCGGTATTCGCTGATGGTGGTGCCGCCCTTACGTGTTTCTACCGGCAACAGGCGCAGGCAGGGTTTGGTGCCCAGGTCGTACTGCAGCTCGGTGGGACACATGGTGGTGCGCCCGGCCGCCGAGGGCAGAATCCGCTGGCCGAAATTGGCAAAGAAAATGGCGTTAATCAGCTCGGATTTGCCGCGAGAAAATTCGGCGACAAATGCCACGTAAAGTTTGTCGTCGCGCAGGTTGCTCATGACCTGGTCGAGGCGCTGGTCGACGCGGGCGTCACCGAGGTCCTGGTCTTTCAGCCAGGCGCGCAGCTCATCGACGGAATCGAACAGGTTCGTCCGCCAGCCGCTGTACTCCTCTAAATGTTTTTCGATACCCTTGCTACTCATAGGTTTCCCCTTGATGAGTTTATTATTATAGATTCTATTGATAACTTTTCAGCTATCCGACGACCAGCCAGATAGTCGGTTTTTTGATTCGGACAAATGGCCGGGCCTGTATTGACACTGCCTCAAGTTTAGTTGCTTTTACTCGAGTTGAAAACCCAAAATCTACGTAGAATTAGCCAGTTATCGGTTTATTCTAAACGAATTTCTGAGAATTTCACCAAACAGGGCCAGGATTTGGCTCAGTTTTGACAGCGGCGACAATAAAAAAGTGAACGGTTACTGCGCATCAGGCGCTGAATGGCTTGTCCGCAGTTTGGGCAGGCCTGGCCTTCGCGACCATAGACATGCAGGGTTTGCTGGAAATAGCCAGGCTGTCCATCGGCCTGGTGAAAATCGCGCAAGGTGGTGCCGCCTTTCCGAATGGCGGCTTTGAGCACGGATTTGGCTGTAGCGACCAGTTTTTCGGTTTCCGCCCGGGTCAGGCGCCCGGCAGGCCGCGTGGGTCGAATTCCGGCCAGGAACAGCGCCTCGTTAGCGTAGATGTTGCCAATACCGGCGACGATATGGCCGTCCAGCAAAAACTCGCGCAGGGCACGCTTGCGCTTGCGTGACTGCCGGTACAGGTAGTCGGCATTAAAGGCCTCCGACAGCGGTTCCGGGCCGATGTCTTTTAGCAGCGCGTGCTCATCCGGGTGGTGCCCGGCCCAGAGTACCGCGCCAAATCGTCTCGGGTCATGCAGTCGCAACGATTGGCCGTTGGCCAGGTCCAGGGCGACCCGGTCGTGGGGTCGGTAGGGGGTGTCGACAGGTACGACAGCCAGGCTTCCGCTCATGCCGAGATGAACCAGCACCGTCCCCGGAGAGGTATCAATCAGAAGGTACTTGGCGCGTCGGCGTACGCCAACTACTTGTGCGCCCGGTAACTTCGTGCACAGGCTGCGCGGTACCGGCCAGCGTAATTTAGCCTGGCGAATGTGTACTCTATTGATGGTTTGGCCGGCCAGTAGCGGTTCAATACCTCGCCGGGCGGTTTCCACCTCGGGCAGTTCGGGCATTAGTCAGCCTTTTTTGCCGGTGTGCCGGGCTCCGGTTTGGCAGCCGGTTTCAATGTTAACAACCGGTTGCCGATATCGGCGGCAAAACGGTACTCCAGTGCTTCATCCGGGCGATACAGGACAAATTCAGGCTCATAGCCAAGAATGCCGAGCCGAGTCGTGACAGGCTTGGCGTCGCCAGAATCGGTTTTCATGACCGCGTTGATCCAGCGTTGTACCGGTTTATTGCTGTACCGGTCTACTGACAGGGCATGGGCCAGGCGCCATTCGTTGATGAAGCCGTTAATGGTGTCGGCGCTGATATTCTTGTCAGTCGGAGCCAGCTGCCAGCTGCCATTCTGGTACTGGAGTTTCTGTTCACCTAGATCCAGCGCTACCAGCTTGTGGTTTTCTTCCAGCAAGGACGTGCTGAGGAAGTCTGTATACCGGTTTTCAGTCATACGCAAAGAGTTGGACGAAACCAGCAATACCGCGTCGCCGGTCTGAACGTAGCGCTGTTCCTTGAGTGGGTGCTTGTGACCGATAGTGATCTCGGTCCGGTTGAACGTGATCCGCGTAGCGGTACTGCCAAGGCCGTAGCCCGTTGCCGACTTGCCGTCGAGGGCAAGACGCAGACCGGATTTGTCGGCAGCGATTTTGAGCAGGCCGCTGATGTTGAAGCGGTTGGCGCGGGCGTTGACCGGCGCGGTCATGCGCCAATTGCCATCGATTATTTCGAATACCATGGCATCGTTACCTGGTTGCCGTAGTTCGATGCGTTGAATGTCGCCGGGCTTTAATTGACTGACCGGGTATTCCGGTTTTGCTTCCTTGCCGGGTTGCAGTTTGACCAGCAACAACAGTACGGCAATGATGCCAACAAGTGCTAGGTTGATAAGCCAGCGATTTTTCATTGTACTGGTTGCTTCCTCAATACTTGCGACGACGCCACCAGACCAGCACACCGGTGACAATCAGGGCTAGCGGAATAAATACCATGAAGATCAGGGCAATAGTGATTTGCGCAGTGTGTGACAGGTTCAGCCCCTGGTCGCTACCGGCGCGCACCGGAATGGAAACATAAGCGTCGTCCTGGCTCAGCCAGTTGGCCATGCTCAGGCCAAGATCAAGATTGCCAACATTGCCCAGGTAGCTGTTGGACAGAAAATCGCCATCAGCAATCACCAGGATTCGTTGCTCCGCGCCTTTATCCTGCTTGCCGTTGTCGCGACTGAAACTGATGGCAACGGTAACCGGTCCTTGAGTGTCCCGACCCTTGTCGAATTGCACGCCAGCATCAAGGCGACCGGTTTCGACCCAGGTATTTTCTCGTGTATCCAGGACAATAGCGGGTTTCCAGCCGCTATTTTCCGTTTCATCCTGGTGCTGTATGGCGCCGACTGTCGGGAACACGGTCATGGTGCTGAAATTCTTGACGATGGGGTGGCTGTTGTAGCTGGCCATGATTACGTTGGCGGCATTGCCGGCGATGAGCTGGCCTTCAGCATCTATGACCATGCCGCGCATGAACTCGATGCCAAATATCTCGGCAATGGGCCGCAGGCTCGCCGTAGCCTTTTCACTGCCGGCGGGGTCATTTAGCCAAAGGAGATTACCACCTTGTTCGATATAGCGGCGTATGGCTTCCACTTCGCCCTTGAGCAGTGCGGTTTGCGGTGAGGCAATAACCAGGGCCGTGGTATTTTCCGGTATGGCAGTGTTCTCGGCGAGATTCAGTGATCGTGCCTTGAATCCACGTTTTTGCAGCTGGTCAGCCCAAAGCGACAGGTCAAAGTTGCGTTGTTTGTCCGGGCTGCGTTCACCGTGGCCGTCGAGAAAGACCAGCCAACGGTCACCGGCGTGACCGAGCCGGGTCAGCGTGTTGGTCAGGTTTTCTTCATTGAGCTTGGTCAGTGTTTCGCGGCTGTTGTTGTACTCCAGCAGCAGCTCACCGTCATACTGAATATTGGCTTCGCGCACTTTTTCCGGGTTCTCGTCGGGATCGACAAACTCCAGCGTGATATCGTTTTTGTGTTTGCGGTAGCGATCAATCAATGCATTGATGGCCTTGCGTCGGCCTTCACGCTTGCTGGCAAAGGCGGTTATGTGTACTGGCTTGTCCAGGGTGTCCAGGGTCTTGATACTGGCTTCTGACAATGAATGACGGCTGCTCTGGGTCCAGTCAAATTCCAGGTGATAGTCCCGCGACAGCCATTGCAGCAGGCCAATGGCCAGCAGAAACAGCAGGACAAAACTGACATTGGCAAGGCGCAACTGTTTGCGTGATTGGGCGGAGAGCTTCATGTTTAACCTCCCAGGCGGTCGGCATCCAGCCGACGTACGCTCATTACCAGGAACGTGGTAATGAACAGCAACAGGTATATAGCATCGGCGCTGTCAAAGACGCCGCGTAAAAACGGCTCATAGTGATTCAGCAACGACATATAGGCGAGCAGGCTTTCATCGCCGGAACCGGAAAGATCCAGTATCCAGAACAGCAAGGCAACGCCGAAACTGCTGATGGCGGCCACGGTTGGTGTTTGTGTCAGCGTTGACATAAACAGGCCGACGGCGGCGAATGCTGCCAGCATCAGGCCAAGGCCCAGTACACCGGCAGCCAGCAGGCCAAAGTCAATGCTGCCACCGGCGAGCAAAGACAGTGGCATTAACGTGATCATGAACAGTACCAGCATCAGGAAAAAGACGATGCCCAGGTACTTGCCTAATACAATCTCTGTCATGGTAACCGGTGCCGAGAACAGCAGGCTCAGTGTGCGGTTGCGGCGCTCCTCGCTGACAAGGCGCATGGTGATCAGCGGCACTACCAGCAAAAGGATGATGGCGGCGTTGCCAAACAGTGGCGCCACGATAATCTCGGTCAGACCGGGTGCATCGGCCATGCCGAGTAACTGGCTTTGCCACTGGAGATATTGTTCCACATGACCCAGGAACAGGTATGACAGGATCATCTGGACCACGGCCAGGATCACCCAGGCAAGAGGTGACAGGAACAAGGTACGGAACTCACGCCAGGCTATGGTTCTGATCATGCTGCATCCTCCGGATCTGCCTTGTGCGAGTTCTCCGTGGTGGTGAGTTCAACAAAAATATCTTCCAGTGAAATTCGCCCCGGGCGTAATTCCGCGAGGCCCCAGTTGTTTTCCACGGATGTTTTCACCAGTGCGTCGGTCGGGTCGTCGCCGACTTCATGTACCGCACGAATGTAGTCATCTTTTTCCAGGGTTGCCTTGAGGATGCCGGGAATGCTTTCCACCTGGGCCGTGGTTGGTGCCCGCCGAAAGCGCAGTGTCAGTGAATTGCCGGCCAGTTGTTGTTCCAGGCCCTCGATAGTATCAGTCATCACCAGTTCTCCCCTGTTGATGATCTGGACCCGGGAGCAGGTCATCTGGATTTCCGGCAGGATATGGCTGGACAGGATAACGCTGTGATCCTGTCCAAGGCCCAGTATCAGTTCGCGAATCTCGCGAATCTGGATCGGATCAAGACCCACGGTTGGTTCATCAAGAATAACAACCGGCGGCATGTGAATAATGGCCTGGGCAATACCCACGCGTTGCTGGTAGCCCTTGGACAGGTTGCCAATGAGTCGCTTGCTGACGTCGGTGAGACCGCACTTCTCCTTGGCGGCATCGCGCGCCGCCAGGCGTTGGCTCCGTTCGATGCGATTCAGCGCGGCTGCATAATCAAGGTATTCATCAACGGTCAATTCGCGGTAAACCGGCGGCTGTTCGGGCAGGTAACCAATGGCGGCTTTTGCCTCTCGCGGATCCTCCAGCAGGTCGTGGCCGGCGATGCTGATACTGCCAACGGAAGGCGCCAGGTTACCGGTGATGATTTGCATGGTCGTGGTTTTGCCGGCACCGTTGGGCCCAAGAAAACCCAGTACTTCACCCTTGGCAACACTGAAGCTGATGTTCTTCACCGCAGGGATGTTGCCGTAAAACCTGGACAGGTCTTTGACTTCTACCAGTACTTCAGACATGGGACTCCCGATTCCTCGTGACCGTGGGCGCACATTGTAAAAACAGGGCCGGTATTGTCAACGGACGCTACCACCGGCCCGAAAAGCAGTTCTAAATGACTACAGCCAGTTGCTCGTCAGCACACCTATGCCGATGCGTGTATTGACATGGTTGTAATCGACAAGGCTTTCACCATAGCCGTGAAACAGTTGCAGGTACAAGCTGAGTTTGCGGTTCTCGGTAACAGGATAACTGAAATCCAGTTGTCCGGCTCCCTTGTTGTCGCCTTTTGACTTGAGATTGTTGCGAAACATCAGGCCAAGATTCACGACGCCATTGCCATAGGCCAAGGTCAGTTCGCCCCTGCCCATATAGTCGAGAATATCCGGATTATCGTCGTTAGCAAGGCTTTCCGGAAACCGGTACCAGGGCTTGATACTGATGGCGTAATCGTGCCGGGCAAAAACAAAATCCAGGTAGGCGCGGTTCCAGCTGCGTGACAAGTCTCCTGACTGGCCATTGGAGTGATGGTTGATGCCCAGGGTAACAAGTGGCAATGCCCAGTTGCCGATCTTCAGGTCCGGAAAGAAATAACCCAGCAGTTCCGGCTCGTGATTGGTTTCACGAAACGGTCGTGAGACTGGTTCGTTATAGGCCTGCCAGAAGGCTTTCTGGGTGTAGGCTGCAAATACGGCGAACCGGTTCCGGGTCGCTTTTTTCTGGATCCATACCGGGTACTTGAGACTCAGGTGAATAATGAGTTCTTCGTGGCCGGGTGCCTCATCATAATACCAGTTAGCCAGGTTGGGTTCGTCGGCGTAGGAATACAGCAGTACATAATTGGGCCGGTGAGGCAGTAGCGCAAATTCCTTCATGACCAGTTCGCGCTCATGAAGAATGCGATGTTCCAGGCGACTGCGCCGGGCAGATCCCGGTGACTGGTTTTGTTCGCCATCGATACTGGTTGCTGCCCCGGCATCCTGGTCGCTGCTTTCCGGTTGAGCCGTCGCGGGCGTTGCCGTGCCTGCAAGTTCGTGGTCAGGAGCAGGATCGGCCTGGTTGACATCCCGGGCAGGTGCGGCAGGTGCGGTCATCAAGGCCAGAGCGAGCACTACAGCCGGTGCCAGGGTCTTCAGGGGTTCGCGCATGGGCATCCTTCTCCATGAGGTCGGGTAATGGTCGCCTGCAACTATCTGTGGAACACCCGTTATCGTCAAGCACCGGGTTTGTCCGTTTGCCCGGGAGCCGAGACCTGAAAAATGCCGTATATGGCCCGCCCGGGAGCGTGCCGGCCAGGATTTGTCCTGGGCCTCGCCCGTGGCCGTCAAGGCACGATGTCGTGCAATTTTGACGGCGCTTGCGACCCGGGATGGTGCCGGAGGCCGTAACAGGTACCGGTTCTTGGCGAAGTCGGTGGTTTGCGACTATCCTGTGGTCAGTAACCGTACCGCCGCGATTGCCGAAACAGGCCGGTTCCCGACCACCGGCTGGCCGCGCGGAGACATGCTTGTTTTGGTGTTTCATGCTTGTATAGTCCGAATCTCAGAACAGAATTTCCGAAATCCAGTGACCGAGTACACATGACTTTCAAAATCAAAATCAATCCCGGTGGTTATGAAGTGATCGCCGATGAGGGCGAATCCATAATTGACGCGACCCTGCGCCAGGGCCTGTTGCTGCCATTCGGTTGCCGATGCTCCAGTTGTGGCGCTTGTCGCGGCAAGGTGATTTCCGGTGAGTTTCAGCGCAGTGATGGTGACCCGGACTTGCTGACCGCCGAAGAGATGGCGGCGGGCTATACGCTGTTCTGTGAAACCACGCCATTGTCCGATATGGAAATCGAAGCCGAAGAGGTGATTCTTACCGGTGAAGTGGAAGTCAAAATGATGCCAGGACGCGTTGCCGACATGCGCAAGCTGGCTGACGACGTCATGGAGCTCAAAGTCCGGATCCCGGAAAACCAGAAACTGCTGTTTTTTGCCGGTCAGTATATGAATTTCCTGCTTGATGGCGGCAAGCGTCGCAGCTACTCCATTGCCAATGCGCCGCATGACGATGAGTTTCTCCAGTTTCACGTTCGTCTCGTGGAAGGCGGCATGTATTCCGGTCACGTGTTTGAGAAGATGCAGGCGAAGGACCTGGTGCGTCTGAAAGGCCCGATGGGCTCATTCTTTCTTCGCGAAGACTCGGATCGCCCAATCGTATTCATGGCCACGGGCACCGGCTTTGCGCCGATAAAATCCATGGTTGAGCATGCCTGGCGCAAAAATCTCAAGCGACCGATGCACTTGTTCTGGGGCGGTCGTCGGCCTGAAGATTTGTACATGAATGAACTGGCGCAGCAATGGGCCAGTGAGCATGACAACTTCACTTATACGCCAATGTTGTCACGGGCCGATAGTGGCTGGAGCGGTGAAACCGGTTATGTGCAGGATGCCGTTATCAGGACCTACCCGGACCTTGGCGGCCATGATGTATATGTGTGTGGATCACCGGTAATGATTCATGCGGCCAAGCCGGTATTGCTGGCCCACGGTCTGGATGAGCATCGCCTGCATTTCGATTCATTCGAGTTCGCCAACGACCACAACAAGTAACTCATGGCTGTCAGCGTCGGCACAGCTCCAGCGCCTTGCGATAGGCGTCCATGGCCTTGCCCGTATGACCCTGTTTTTCCATGACCGCTGCCAGTGCCGCGTAATTATCGACGCCGGCATTGAGCTTGATGGCCTTCTCCAGGTGTTTCACCGCCGTGTCCAGGTAGCCGCGGGCAACGTTAATCTGGCCCAGACATAACTGCAATGCCGCGCTGGAAGGTTGTTCCTGTTCCCAGTGTTGGCACGTGTTCAACTGTTTTTCAAGATTGCTGGAGCGCACCTGGCTATAGGCTTCCAGCAGGCACTCGGCCCAATCCGATTCGATGGTTTTGCGTAACAGCGATTCGGCGGCATCGTGTTGATTGTTGTTGGCGAGGCCCTTGGTATAGGTGCAAATCAGGCGAACATTCTGTCGCAAGGCTTTGGGTACGGCTTCCCAGGCCTGTTGCAGTACGTGGGCAGAACCGGCCGGAACCGGTAATCGCAATAACTGGTCATGGGCCTCGATTTCCAGCTGCGCCAGCTCCGGTTCCGGCAACGACTTGTGTCGGCGAATTTCGGCCATGATGGCCGCCAGGCTGGCCCAGTCGCGCAGGGCTTTGTAGCAGTGCGCCAGCAGCAAGGTAGCATAAGCCTGATCGGGTGCTGTGTCGCGCAGCTCGGTCAGGGTGGCCAGAGCCTGTTCGTACTGGCCTGACACCAGCTGCAGTCTGGCCTGGACGCAAGCCACCGCAGAGCCGTTTTGTCCGCTGAGTTTCTGGGCTTCGGCCAGGTATTCATCACGTTTTTCGATTTCGCCGCGGTGCTGGGCGGCAACGGCAGCGCCCAGGTAATTTATCACCGGGACGTCACTGAACCGCAGTTGCCCCAGCAGGTGTGATTCGGCCAGCAACCAGTCGCCGGTGGCCAGTTGCAGCAGTCCCTCGTTGAGCGAACGGCGCGCCTTGCGCGCCTTGCGACCCTGGCGCCAGCTGGCGAGTGTTTCGGGAATGGTCCAGGTGCGAATCGCCATCCAGCCGGCGATATAAAACACAATAACCGTCACGACCAGCAACAACAGGAACAAGGTCAATGGCATTTCGATTGACCACGGTGCGCGGGCGATCAGCACATAGCCATTGTCTTCTATCGCCGCCAGGGTGCCGACAACGACAAGGACAAGAGCGACGAGAATGTAGGCGAGCAGTTTCATCGTATTATGTTATTCGGCCACGGGCTCTTTGATGCTGCGCAGGGTTTTCAGTGATCTGCTGATGTCCGGCAGGCTTATAGCGATATCGGTTTTTGCCAGCTTGTCCAGTTCCTCGAGCATGGCGGCTGAAGCCGGCGCCTTGGCATCAAAATAGGTCTTGATCCAGGTGGTGGCCGTGGTCAATGAGTGCTCGAAACTGGCCTTGTCATTGGCCAGCAGTGCGTGGCGGGCACCGGAAATCATCAACTTGAGATTTTCCCGCAGGAACCAGGTTTGCTCCGGTGGCAGCAATGGCAGCTGTTGCTCGACGTTGTCGCGGATACGAATCAGGCTGCGCACGTCGTTCCAGAATTCCTGCAAAAAACCCTGGTCCGCAATTTCAGCGCCAGCCTGCATTTCATTCTTCAGGGATTGCGCCCGAGTGGTCACGCTCAATGGCAGGGTGCCGGTGTTCTGCATCAGCGCTTCAAGCTGTGACACCATGCCGACCCGGTCGACCGGGTTGAGTTCCTTGAGTTGTGCGATTTCCTTGCTGATGGCTTTGCGAACCGACATCAATTGCGGGTCTGCCAGGGAGCGCAGTTGCTGATCCGCAGTCTCCAGCGTGGCGATGGCTGAAGGGATGTCGCGGGCCAGTTGCAGGCGGTGATTGGCAATGATTAGCAATTGCTCGGTTTCTGTCAGCGCCCAGCCGCGGCGATCGCGGCCGAGTTTCGAGAAAGCCTGTTCTATGGCATCGCGGATAACCTGCTGGTTTTCCGCCAGCTCGTTGAGCATCTGCTGGTGATTGCCCAGGGTTTCCTGCTGACCACGGTTATCTTCAATCAATAATTCGGTGGTGGCGCCCAGGCTGCCTTCCAGTAATTCAGGATTCTTGTTAACCAGCAACCATGTCAGGTATCCAGTGCCTGCCAGTGCAGTCAGTGACAACAGCAAGGCGAGACCGCCGGCGACCGAGCTGCTGCCGGATCGCCTTGAAGAAGTTCGGTTGGTGTCGTGCTCAATCGCTGGCTTGCCGGCAGAGGGGTCACCAGGTTTGGACGAATCCGGTTTGTTATCAGTTGTCGTGCTCATTGTTCACCGGCGCATGGGTTGTTGCGGTCATTATAGGGGATTTTGTCGGTCGTGACACAAGCGCCGAATCAGGCCTGGACAGCCTGCTTGCGCCACGTGTTCAATGTCGCCAGGATGGCGTCGTCGGTAGCGCGATCAGCGGTATAAACCTGCCCAAACCCCAGTTCACCTGCCACCTCGGCCATTCGCGGGCTGACGACGATTACCGGCAACTGTTTCAGCTGCGGCAGGTTATGCGTGACTGTCATCGTAACGAGGTTACGCAAGGCGTCCGAGCTGGTTACGACCACTGCATCAAGAGCCTTGTCGGCAATCATCCTGTTGAGTGTTTCGGGATCTTCTTCCGGCAGCATGCGCTGGTAGCATTCGATGTAGTCCACCTGCGCTCCGCGCTGTTCAAGGGTTTCACGTAGCAGTTCGCGTCCGCCATTGCCCCTGAATATGAGCGCCTGTTTGCCATGCATATCGCTAAACTCGGACCGGGATAACAGGCCCTCGCTGGTAAACGTGTTGTCCGGACGAATAACATGCTGGTAGCCCCGGTCCATCAGCGCCTGTTCACTGCCGGCACCAACACAGGCCAGAAGCAGCTGCCCTGGCAGTTGCCCGACCAGTGCCTCGGTGGCGTCAAGGCCGTAATTCACCGCGTTTGGGCTGATAAAAAATGCCACATCCACCTGTGACAATTGCCGGATCAGTTGCTGTTCGCGATCAGAGAGCGGTTTCGCGCCGATTGCCAGCGCCGGAAAAACCGGTGCCAGGCCGCCGGCCTGCTCAATCATGTCTACCAATGGCCCGGCCTGGTGACGTGGTCGAGTGACCAGGATGCGAGCGCCGTCGAGATGGAAGGCCGGGGAGGCGGTCATGGTTACTGTTGTTCGTACACGGCTTTCAGAATGTCGGCCGCGCCCTGGGCCAACAGGTCATCAGCAAGCGCAGTACCGAGCCGTTCCGCCTCATCGGCGCGCCCGCTAATACTGGCGCGAACGGTATGTTTGCCATCGGTGTGCCCTACCAGGCCGCGCATGGACAGGGTATCGCCATTCAGCTCTGCAAAACCGGCAATAGGCACCTGGCAGCCGCCTTCAAGGCGCGTATTCATGGCCCGTTCCGCGCGCACGCAGCGCGCTGTGGGCTCGTGATTGAGCTGCTGAATCAGCGCATTGACCACGTCATCGTTAGTGCGGGTTTCAATGCACACTGCGCCCTGGCCCACTGCCGGAAGTGAGGTGGCGGTATCAATGACATTGCGGATGCGATCAGCAAATCCCAGGCGCTTCAGGCCGGCTGCAGCCAGGATAATGGCGTCATAGTCGCCGGCATCCAGTTTGGCCAGGCGCGTATTGACGTTGCCGCGCAAATCACGAATATCGAGATCAGGCCGTATTGCCCGTAACTGGCACTGGCGTCGCAGGCTGGAGGTACCGACCACAGCGCCCAGCGGCAGATCATCAAGCGCATCATAAGTATTGGAAACAAACGCATCACGCGGGTCTTCGCGTTCGCAGATGGCGGCGATGTGCAGGCCTTCGGGCAGTTCCGCCGGCATGTCCTTGGTGGAATGCACGGCAAGGTCTGCTGAGCCATCCAGCATCCTGGCTTCAAGCTCCTTGATAAACAGGCCCTTACCGCCGATTTTGGCCAGCGGCGTGTCCAGTATCTTGTCGCCCTGGGTGGACATTTTGACAAGCTCAATTGTCAGATTGGGGTTAATGGCGAGCAGCCTATCTCGCACGTATTCGGCCTGCCACAGGGCAAGTTGGCTTTTTCGGGTAGCAATGCGTAGTGTGGTCACGTCTTTTTCTGTTTCTGGTTACGGAAAGATTGGCCAATGGTACGGCTTCAAACCCTCGGGGACAATGAGGCGATTTTTGGTCGTCAATCTGCAGTTTCCGATCAGGTGCGCGAGTTTTTTGAATACTGCGCGAATTAGGGACTAAAATGGGCATGAAACGCGTCCAAGAGCCGTAATGAAGATCAAAATCCCGATAATTATCCTGGTGGCAATGACCGCCTGGGCGACCGTGATACAGGCAGGGGCAGCTTTCAAGGGCTTGCCCAAGGCTACCGATTTGCGCGCTGACAGCCGGTTGGCGCAACGCACACAGCGACCCATTATGGTGTTTTTCGCGTCCGCATATTGTGGCTACTGTGACCTGGTGGCTGAATTGTACCTTCGGCCCATGCTGGAAAGCGGCAGTCACGAGGATCGCATCCTGTTGCGTGTAGTGCAGACCGATGATTCCGCCGGGCGCATGATTGGTTTTGATGGTCGACGCACCTACCACGCCGACTTTGCCAGCCGCCATGCGGCATCACTGACGCCGCTGATCAAGTTTTATGGCCCCGATGGCCGGGAACTGGTGCCGGAAATTTTTGGCTACAACAATCCGGATTACTGGGGTTACTACCTCGAAGAGGCCATCAACCTGGCAGTGAAGAAACTGCGCGCCTCATCCTGAAAATCGATTCGATAATCTGCAAGCCATGCCCGGGACCAGGCGCCCCGGGATCCGCGTAACTCTACAGTTTGTTGCGGGCCCATTTCCTGACCGATGCTGCATGACGTCGACTGACATCCAGCTTGCGGTCCTCGATGCCCTTGATACTGACCTGCCAGGTGCCGGAAGGGCTTTTTTCAATACCCTTGATGAACTCCCGGGCGACCAGGGCGTTGCGGTGAATGCGCAGGAAGCGTTCGCCAAACTCCTTTTCGAGATTCACCAGTGAATCCTCGATCAGGTGTTCCTCTTTTTCCGTGCGCACAACAACGTACTTGCTGTCAGCAAGGAAAAAACAGATATCGGCAATTGGTACAAGGCGGATGTTGCCGCGCATGTGTACGCTGATATGGGTACGGGCGGCCGGTTCCTCGCGCGCGTCGTTGATTTCCTGTATTTGTTTTTGTGTAAGCTTGCGCGCCTTGACCAGTGCATTGGCGAGACGATCCTTGCGAATGGGTTTGAGCAGGTAATCGACCGCGTTCACTTCGAAGGCATCAAGGGCGTGCTGGTCATAAGCGGTGGTAAAAATCACCGATGGCGGGTTTTCCATGCCCATTAAATGCATGGCGGCCTCGAGCCCATCCATACCGGGCATGCGAATATCCATCAGCAAGATATCCGGGTTGAGCTCCGAGGCTTTTTCAACGGCTTCATTGCCATTCGTGCCCTCGCCAATGACTGTGTGGCCGCCAATATCGTTTACCAGTTCTCGCAGACGGTCACGGGCCAGTTTTTCGTCATCAACAATCAGGATTCGCATAGTCCTTCACCTTGGTAGTCCTTATCAATAGGTGTCGCGCACCGGTAATACAACACTAACGATGTAACGGCCTTCACTTTGTTCGGTTTTAAGTCGCGCCTGATCGCCGTAGTGGCTTTCAAAGCGTTGCCGAATATTGTCCAGGGTTTCGTCCATATTGCCATCGGTGGATTTTTTTCGCGCCTTCGGCAGCGGGTTGGCAATCCGTATCCTGATCGTATCATCCTCTTCCCAAAGCGTTACGCTGACAGTGCCACCGCTTGGCAGGCGTTCTATACCATGCGTAATGGCATTTTCCAGTAATGGCTGCAAGGTCAGGATGGGCATAATGGCCTTGCGCGGAAACTTGCCGATGTCCCAGATAACATCAAGACGATTATCGAGCCGCAACTTTTCCAGTGCCAGGTATTTTTCTGCCACCTCGACTTCACGCCGGACCGGCACCATGCTTTCCTCGTTGTTCAGCATCATCCGGAACAATTCCGACATGTCTTCGACTGCATGTTCGGCTTTTTCAGCATCGCTGCGAATCAGGCTGGCAATGATATTCATGGCATTGAACACAAAGTGTGGCCGGATGCGGGATTGCAGCGCCTCAATTCGGGCAGCCGCTTCCGATGCTGTGCGCTTGAGCAGTTCCTGTTTGGTCAGCAAGTATCCCAGCATCAGCAGGTTAATAATGGCGCTGACAGACAGGTTCTGGAAGTGCATATGCGCATACCACTCGGGACGCGGCGTGGAAATCTTTCCGGCACCGTAAAGAATCCATACGGTAAGTTCGTTGACTATGACCGTAATCAGCAGCAACAGCAGGTAGGCGGTCACAAGGGCAAACCGGTCAGGTAGCCGCACCAGGTAGCGCCGCGCCGCGCACAGGCCGCCGGTGCAGGCCAGGGCGATCCACTGGATGAACAGCGAGATTTGCAGCAATGCCTCGAAGTAGTTGTCGAAAAAGATGCTTGGAACCGGCATCACCAGGCTGATAACCAACGCCAGCATTTCGGCGACAACAACAACGTTGATTACCATGCGGCTTTCGCAGAAGTTAGGCAAAAAATGGCTATCACTGTCCAGGAGCTTTTGTGTCCCCATTGGATAGATCAGCTGGTAAAGCCATTCGCGCAGCCGGCTGGCAAACGCCCTGGTTGTGTCTGGATTCATAGTCAGGCGCGAGTTATCGGCATCTTGATTCTGACGTGGTACTGACCACCCTCCTCAAACGACTGCATGCTGGCCGCATTGCCAAACTGGGTTTCCAGTCTTTGACGAATATTGTCCAGGGCAATCTTGTTGCCGGTTGTATGTTTTTTGGCGCTCGACGGGTCCGGCAGGGGATTGCTGATCATGATATTCAGGATCTCGCCCTCGGCCCATAAATCAATTTTGAGCAGCCCCCCACCAAATCGTGTTTCTAACCCGTGATAAATCGCATTTTCCAGCAGTGGTTGCAAGGTCAAAGCCGGTATTTGGGCATTTCGCGGGATATTGCCGACGTTCCACTTGATCTTGAGGCGGTCGCCGAGGCGGATTTTTTCGATTTCGAGGTACTGGCGCGAAATTTCGCGCTCGGCAGAAATGGGCACCAGTTTGCGCGCATCGGCCAGCAACACCCGGAACAGGTCGGCCAGGTCATGCAGGACGGCTTCGGCCTTGTCCGGATCTGTTCGTGTCAGGCTGGCAATGCTGTTCATGCTGTTAAAAAGGAAATGCGGTCGAATTCGAGACTGCAAGGCTTGCATCTGGGCATCTTGCTGGGCTTGCTTGCCGGTCCGGGTACGGTGAACCAGGGCCAGGTAGCGCAGGGCCGGAACACCGATGACGGCCGCGACCAGCAGGCTGCGCAAGATAAACACTTCCCGCCATTCGGGCCAGCGTTCACCGATGAGACCAAAATCATAAAGCAGGAAAATCATCGCTTCAGCGCTTAGAGCCGTAACCAGCAAAAGTACCAGGAAGCTGATGACATTGCCGACTTTGGGGCCGGCACGCTGAATTAAGGGGGAGGTCAGCTTGAGTACGACGACAGTGGAAAACGATACAATCAGGGCGTAGGTAGACAGCAGGTTCAGATCGTACCAGGCCTGTTGGTCAAAGACCGGGTTTCGGCCAATGGTGATGACCAGGGCAACAATTTCCGCCAGCAGGATTAACCGGATGGCGACTCCGAATGAGCCAAAGTCGGGTAAAAAATCTTGGGTTGAATTCCGGGTTTTCACAATACCTGTGCTTTCGTTTGGTTGTCAGGCTGGACGCCAGTGTCTGCCTCTTTTATATAGTGTGCTTGATTCCGGGGGCAAGTCCAGCCTGATGGCCTGTTGTCGGCTCCAGATCAATGAGTCTATCTTCGGTTCAGGTGTTAACCGTTCATATAGACCAAAAAATGCGCCATTTTTCGTGGTTCTGGTGTATTGTCATGACAGATTCCGTGCCCGCGTCCCTGGTATTGGCGCCGGCCTTGCAGCAGGCAAAAAAAACCCCCGGGGCTTAGTCCGGGGGTGGAGATTCTGGTCCGGGATTCTTCGGGGTGGGGGTGCACGAAAGGAGAGACCGAACCAGAAAAGCTTTTCACGCCGCTCGCGTTGTGACTAAAACGATAGTCTCTGGTTGCATTGGTCTCAATGCAATCCCGATAGCCGGTCAGGATGATCGGGACAGGCGGCGCACAGGAATAAGCAAGTTGCTTGATAAGAAATTGGTTCAGCAACCCGAATATTGTAACGACACATGTATAACTGGAATTCAAGATCTGAATGAGTGAAAAGAAATTATGGGGTGGCCGGTTTACTTCGGCGACCAATGAATTTGTTGAAGCGTTTACGGCATCGGTAAACTTTGATCAACGTTTATATCGGCAGGATATCGCCGGCTCGATTGCACACGCCACCATGCTGGCAAAGGTGGGTGTGTTAACCGAAGCAGAATGCAGCCAGATAGTCGACGGTCTTAACCGGGTTCAATCAGAAATTGAAAGCGGAGACTTCAACTGGCAGGTGGGTCGCGAAGATGTGCACATGAATATCGAAGCGCGCCTGACCGAGCTGGTTGGTGATGTCGGTAAAAAATTGCATACCGGTCGTTCGCGTAATGACCAGGTGGCCACGGATATTCGCCTGTTCCTGCGTGATGGTGTGGACGAGGTGGCGGCGGGTATTCGTGCGCTGCAGAAGGTATTGCTGGACGTGGCCGAGCGCGAAGCCGATACCATAATGCCCGGGTTCACGCATTTGCAGGCTGCGCAGCCGGTAACCTTTGGTCATCACATGATGGCCTGGTTCGAAATGCTGGTGCGTGATTTCGAGCGTTTTGCTGATTGCCGCAAGCGTATCAATGTCATGCCTCTTGGTGCTGCAGCACTGGCCGGCACTACTTATCCAATCGACAGAAACATCACTGCCGAGTTGCTTGGTTTTGATCGGCCAGCCAATAATTCCCTGGATGCTGTTTCGGATCGCGACTTCGCCATTGAATTCGTGACGGCAGCGAGTACGTTGATGATGCATTTGTCACGCTTTTCCGAAGAGCTGATTATATGGTCATCGACACAATTTGATTTTGTTGACCTGGGTGATGGCTATTGCACCGGCTCGTCGATCATGCCGCAAAAGAAAAACCCGGACGTGCCGGAACTGGTTCGCGGCAAGACCGGCAGGGTAGTCGGGCACAATGTCGGCCTGCTGATGTTGATGAAATCGCAGCCGCTTGCCTACAACAAGGATAACCAGGAAGACAAGGAACCGGTATTCGATACGCTTGATACCGTCATTGATTGTCTACGCGCCTATTCCGGCATGGTAGCGGGCATGACAATCAAGCGTGACAATATGCGCAAGACCGCCATTGCCGGGTATTCCACGGCGACCGACCTGGCTGATTACCTTGTTCGCAAGGCTGTTCCGTTCCGTGATGCCCATGAAATTGTCGGTTTGCTTGTGCGCAAGGCCATAGACAGGCAATGTGATCTCGCCGAGTTGAGCCTGGAAGAAATGCAGTCGGCCGGCAGTATGATTGAGCAGGATGTGTTTGCGGTATTGACGCTGGAGGGTTCGGTGAACGCGCGCAATCATCTTGGCGGTACTGCGCCTGAACAGGTGCGACTGGCTATACAGCGTGCGCGCAAGGAATTGTCCTGATGGCTGACTCGCTCGAGGATCTCGGCAGCCTGCTCAAGGCTTTCGCGCGGGCGCGTGACTGGGAGCAGTTTCATACACCCAAGAACCTGGCCATGGCCATGGCCGTGGAAGCGGCAGAGATAATGGAGCACTTCCAGTGGAAAACGCCCGAGCAAAGCATGTCTCTGGATGCTAAAGAGCACCGCGAGGTGGCGCTGGAACTGGCCGACGTCTTTATTTATCTTATGCGCCTTGCCCAGGAACTGGATGTCGATCTGGTCGCCGTTGCCAATGAGAAAATGGCGATCAATGAAGAACGGTTTCCAGCCGGAGATTGATTGCGGGACGAGACTTGTTGCTGGCAGATAAAAAGGCGGGCCGAGGCCCGCCTTTTTATTTTGCCGGCTTGCTGTTTATCGATTCCAGGCGCTGAATGAGCAACCATCCGGGAAGCCGTAGGTCCAGTCACAGGCCCAGGTAGCGGCAAAGGTCTTGTCGGCACTCAAAAATGCCTGCAAGTCTCCGGACCCGGAAGTATCAGACCATGTGCCCAGGTACACGCCGTTGGTTGAGTAGAACGAAGCGAAGTTACCGGTAAATGTTCCATTCAGACCGTTGCCGCTAAAACTGAAGTTTGACGCCACGGTACCAGTAGAGTTAAAGACGTTGGTGATGTTAAAAGCGCTATCGATTGTGACACCGTATCCCGACCAGGAGCCAATAATATCGGTATTGACGTAACCGCCGCCTGCTGGACCAGGCGCTCCTTTCTGAACAACGCCAAAGGTAAAGCCATCATCAAGAAAGCCGGCGTGTTGCCCGGAAGAATCCACAATAAAGCCGCCAATGGTTCCGTCGTTGAGTTCGAACCCGTAGATATTATTGCCTTCAGCGGTTACGGACGCGATGGACGACAATCCGGTGTTGGCCCCGTCGACGGTAATGTTGGTAATTTTGCCGCTGTTGTCGATCGTGATCTGCAGTGGCAAAGGCGCGGCGGTAGAGTCCTTGATGGTTCCGCCCCAGGATCCGGCCAGTGTGTGTGGTGTCCCGCCGTCAGAGTCACTGCTACTGTCGGGACATGCGGTGAGGAACAGGGAGAGACACGCTAGCGCCATCCCTTGCCAGAATTTATGACTTTTCATTTCCAATACCCCTTTTCTTGGTTATTTGCCAGGTAGACCAGGAAAGGGCGGTCGCGGACGAGGTTTGAGTTGTGGATGCCTGGTTCACGACAAAACCTAACTGGTCCATAATTTTCCTGTGGAGCCGGGTTGTTCCACAGGGGGAAATCGTGAGCATTTGCCGGTCCGGCTCGCGCTCGAAGTGCGAGTTTGCGCCCAGGCTTGTTATATGTCGCTTGGCTGTATAATGCCTGTATAGTTTGAAATAATATTGGTACGGCCAAGAAATATTAGCACAGGATGCCGCAGAAGATGCTGGTTTCATTCTTCAGTTGATTGAGCTCTGCAGGGTTCAGCCATAGATATATATTTGTAAAAACAATATGTTACAGAAATATGACCGAAAGGTTTTTCATTTTAAGCCATGACCGCATCATCGGATGATCAGAAACGGCCAAATGCTGATACGTTCGAGCGCCGTGCAGGAGGTGATAGGCGCGGTGGACCCGAGCGTCGTGGGCCGACGCGATGGGATCCCAGGAATGCCGAGCGTCGATGTGGCGAGGATCGCCGAAGACCGTCTTACCTGGTCCTGTCTGAAGAGGTAGCCGAAGCGACAGATACCACGAGCTTGAAAACGGAAACAGACCGGGGTTGATGGCGAACTGGATTCCGGCTTTAGAAGCGCGAGGCGGTCACGTACAATCGCGGACGCTTTTTGACGGGATGCGTCACGGTGGCGATAACCGGAATCACGGAGGGCGCGCGCATTGCGACCAGCTTGGCTACACTATCTGTTCCTTGTTCTGCTGCTAGCGTCGATTTTTCCAGGCTGCCGGAAGTCGGGCCAAACTGACAAGGCGCCTGAGCCTGTTCAGCCGCATCAGCAGACAGAGTTACAGGCATCACGGCAACACAACCTGGAGCTAACCGTTGAACGCGACAGCCTGCAACAGTCGCTGGAAACGGTCACCCGTGAGCTGGTGGAAGCCAAGATTGAGCGAGACAAACTTGTCGTGGAGCTGCGTGCCTGCACGCGGCAGAACAGTTACAGCCAGGCACAATAATCGAAAATACGGGTCAAGTTATGGGAAGTTACGTGGAATTCAGATGCGCCAACTGCGGCTACCAGGAAGCGCAGTTACCCGTCGGCACCGGTCGTGATGCTGACAAGGAGCTGAAGTTGTTCGCCTGTAATTGCTGCAAATCAGTTCACAGTACCTGGGTAGTCGGCGAAAATGCACCCAGGTGCAGCCTGTGTTACGACCGGGATATCCGGATTATTGAAGCAGCGCCGCAATCGCTTGATTGTCCGAAATGTGGCAATACGGCAGCATTGGTCAGTGCAGACGGCAGTTGGGACTAGGCGATTGAAAAGAATATGGCGGGTAATGGTGCTGGGCGGTTACGGTCGCTATGGCAGGCATATTGTTGAGCAGCTCGCGCAGACCCCCGGCGTTGAGTGCATCGCAGCGGGCCGCAGGCCGCCGAAGCCGCGGGCGAATACCAGCGCGGCAATCCGGTTCCTGAAAGTTGATGCCAATGATGCCGGCTCGCTGAGTGCCGCACTGCAAGGCATTGATTTCCTGATTAATGCAACCGGACTGTTTTCCTCATCCAGTCAGTATCATGTTGCCAAGGCCTGCGTCGCCGCAGGTGTTCATTATATTGACCTGGCCGACAACCGTGACTATGTACGCGGTTTCACCGAGCTGGACGACCTGGCCCGTCGCAATAATGTGTTGCTGGTAACGGCTGCCGGAGCGTCGCCAGTATTGCCGGTATTGCTGACGGACGTAATCAGGCATGAATTTGATTCCATTTCCGATATTCGGGTGTATCGTTCGGCCGGTAATCGCAACCCCGGCGGTCCAGCCAGCCTGTCAGGGCTGTTGGAGCAGGTTGGTGAACAGTTTGAGGTTCTGCAATCCGGAAAGTGGCGGGTATTGGAAGCCTGGAGTAACCCGCAACGCATAAATTTCCCGAGACCGGTTGGTCGTCGGCGATGCTATTGCATCAATTCTCCGGAGCTTGATGTGCTTGCCAGGCGATACCAGGCTGACAGCGTTGTCTATCGCATGGGATTTGAGCTGGGACTGTTCAACATTGGCCTCAGCCTGTTGGCCCGGGCGCGCAAACATAAAGGCATAACATCACCGCAAAGACTCGCGCGCTGGTTATTGATGCTGTCTCGCATTGTGCGCAACCGGGGCAGTGATAATGATGCTCTTGGCGTTATTGTTCGTGGCGAGAAGTCGGGTAAGCAGATTGAGCATGGCATCTACCTGGTGGCACGGGAAGGCGCGGGTATGAGCATACCCTGTGCGCCGGCAGTGGCGTTGATACAGAAACTTCTTGACTCGGAAGCATCCGGCGAGATCAAGCTGTCCGGCGCCAGCCAGGCGTGTGACCTGATCGGTTTTGAAGAAGTGCGTCGACACCTCAGTACCCATAATGTTGTACTGGTGCGTGCATAACAACTATGGATCTGGCGATGAAAAGAATCCTGCTGGTTGTGATGGTTCTGCTTGTTGGAATGACAGCCTGTGGCCGCAAAGGGCCGCTGTTTCTTCCGCAAGAGCAGCCGGTGAACAAGGCTGGAAAAAAGAGTGAGCCACCGGCGTCAAGCGGGACAGGAGATGTCGCCGGTGACAAGAAAAAACAGCGAGAGAAACAATAATGGATACATTTGCCTACAACAATGACCGGTTGATGGTGGAACAGGTTTCCCTGGACGAAATCGCTGCTGCGGTGGGCACGCCATTTTACGTGTACTCGCGCGCCATGATTGAATACCAGTGGCGCGCCTATGATGATGCGTTCTCGGGACGTGATCACCTTGTCTGTTACGCCGTAAAGGCCAACTCCAACATCGCGTTGTTGCGCATGCTGGCGCAGTTGGGTTCCGGGTTCGACCTGGTGTCCGGTGGCGAGCTGGAGCGAGTAATACGAGCCGGCGGTGATCCGGATAAAATCGTTTTTTCCGGTGTTGGCAAAACCGAGGCCGAGATTCGTCGTGCGCTCGAGCTGGATATTGGATGTTTTAATGTTGAGTCGGCCAGTGAGCTGGTGCGAATCAATGAAATTGCCCGCGACATGAATACGCATGCACGCATTGCATTGCGCGTGAATCCTGATGTTGATCCCAACACGCACCCGTATATTTCCACGGGGCTTCGTGAAAACAAGTTTGGCATTCCCATCGAGGATGCATTCGAACTGTACCAGCGGGCTGCCGAATCAGCCGGTTTGCAGATCAAGGGGATCGCCTGCCACATTGGGTCGCAGCTGACAGATACCGAGCCGTTTATCGAGGCGCTTGAGCGGGTAATGGCCCTGGTAGGCGAGCTTGATGATGCCGGCATTACGCTGGAAACCATTGATCTCGGCGGCGGCCTGGGAATTACCTATTACGATGAGGAGCCGCCTGAACCGGATGATTATATTACCGAGCTGATGGATCACTTTCAGAGCCTTGGTTCGCGCTACCAGAAAATGTGCATCATTATTGAGCCTGGTCGATCCATAGTCGGTAACGCCGGCGCACTGGTTTCTCGAGTAGAGTATCTCAAGCATGGCGAAGAACATAACTTTGCCGTAATTGATGCGGCCATGAACGACCTGATACGACCCACGCTATACAACGCTTGGCAGGAAATCGTTCCGGTAGAGCGCAAACATGATCTGCAGACCGGTGTGTATGACGTGGTTGGACCGATTTGCGAGACGGGGGATTTTCTTGGCAAGGAGCGTGAACTGGCCATTGAGGAAGATGACCTGGTTGCCATTTTGTCAGCCGGTGCCTATGGCTTCAGCATGAGCTCAAACTACAACAGCCGGCCGCGTGTTCCCGAAGTCATGGTTGATGGAGACCGGTTCCATGTTATTCGTCGACGCGAAACACTTGACGAGCTGATTGGCCCGGAAGCATTCATTCCGGAATAGGCTGAATCAAGGCAAGACAATGCAAAACGGGAAGGCCAGCCTTCCCGTTTTGTCTGTACCCTGACTATTTGTTCAGCTCACGCTGCATGCGTTTCCTGCTTTGTTCAAGCCATTCATCTGAACTCAGTGATTTTCGCTGCAGCTGCTCGCGGCGCGCCTGGTCTTTCTTGTCTTGATCGGCTTTTTCCTGGGCGGCTACTTTCTCCGCGTCATAAACAAGCGGTCCGTGGAACAGTTCGTAAACATCCTTGGAGAACTGTTTCTGCAGCGCATCACTGGAGGTGCGTCGCCAGTTGCCCCATTTGCCATTCTTCAATGATCGAAGACTCTCGGTTGCGCTGATGTTCAGAGCAAAAGGCTGCTCGCGACCGGTGATCTGTACGCGGTAAACCAGTTGCTTTTCGGTAGTACCGGCGCGGATTATGGATGGCGCGGATTCCAGCGTCCCGCGATTCTTGTTTGCGTTTACGGACTTGAAGCGGTTAGTCATGAACGCGTCGAGTCGATCCCATAACTCATTCTTCGGCATGTCATAACGGGCATTCTTCAGCGTGTCTCGCTCCCAGTTGCTTTGTTTCATCGCGTCAAGCAGGCCGGCGTGACCCAGTGCAGGGAGCAGCGCAAGTGTCAGGATGACAAGAAGGTTTCTTGAGATTTTCATTGTTACTACCTGGTTGTTGTTGATGTGGAGAAACATCAATCTTAGACAATCAACGGCGTAGCGCAACCAAGACGAATATCAGAAAATGCGAGGTTTCCGGACCAGGTGCTTGTCAGCGGTTTGCTACCGGGTCGGGATGTGTCGCCCCGGCCTGCCATGCTGCTCAGGATGCTATTGGCGAAACCGGGGCGGCGTCTCCTCCCTCCCACTCTCACGACCCTGGGGAGGGATCGTGAGACAATCAGGATTCTTCGTTGGACTTGGCAATCAGGTCCCGAGCAAATGTGTTGACGTACCAGAATACGGCTGCGTAGAGCAGGCCGCCGAAAATCAGCACATTATAAATGGCGTCCCAGTTACGGCGTTCGGTCAGATTGGAGTAGTCCCCGGTTACCATGAGCAGGAAGGCAACCAGCGCGATACCCAATCCGGCAAGGATATTGGCGTTGAACAGTTTACGAAAGCAGCTGTTTTTACACTTGGCAAAGATATTCATTAGTGTCCCCTTATATTAGAGTTTGCTTTTATACAGGAACAAAAAAAGAAATATTTGACGTGGATCAATTATTGAACAATTTTCATTCCCTCGGATATGAGGGGTTTTCGGCGCTTTTGAATCGAGAGACTACAATTAGTTGCACACGGGCAATCGCATTGATTCCGTGTCGAGGATGAGATGTGACAATTCAACTAGGCCTGATCAGCGATGTTCATGCGCTTGCCGCCCCGGTAGAGCAGGCGTTGTCTGAATTCAGTCGGCGTGGCGTTGATCGCGTCATTTGTCTCGGTGATATTGCCGGGTACGGTGAGCAACTGGAGGCCACGGTCGAATTGCTGCAGCAGGCGGGCGCAGAAGGGATTAGGGGAAATCACGAACAATGGTACCTGGATCGATACAAGCCCTGCCGCGGGAAGCTCGGACGCGTGCATGACTGGTTTGCGACACTGCCGCGCACGCGATCAGAAACAATTGCCGGCATCAGCACATTCATGGTACACGCCAGTCCCCCGGATTCTCTTGTTGACGGTATTCGTCTGCTCGATGAGCATGGCCGGCCAATGACAGCCGCGCACGAGTCCTGGGCGGCGAAACTGGCTGAAACTGATTGTGAGCTGTTACTGGTTGGGCATGTACACCAGGCTTATGCACAACGACTGGGTAAAGTGATGGTGGTAAACCCCGGGAGCACCGCTTACAACCACAGTTGTGCCATACTCCGGTTGCCCGAACTTGCCGTTGACTGGATTGCCTTGTCGGGCCGGTCCATCCGGTGGAGCTGGAACTGGGGCATGAACATAAAAACAGATGATTAGAGGTAAATGATACGATGGATGAAAAACAGCGTCGTTATGCAGCCTTGGCGCCGATACTGGCAATTGCCGGTATCTTTATCGACCCGACTGTCAGCGCTGTATTGCCGCTGGTGATATTTTTTGTTCTGCACAGGTTTGGCAAGACTGAGGCCAGCACGGTCGCGATTCGTGCCGCGGACCTGGTGTTTACCGCGGTACTGCTGATTATTCTGATCAGTCTTGTGTTAACTCTTCTGGCCGGCGGGTTTCACCTCTCTGTGAAAACTGTGAGCATAATCTCCTTTTATGCCACTATCCTGATTATGGCTTACCTTGGCATTTCCTTGGTCATCGCCGCGATACAGGCCTCTCGCGGGAAGGTTTACCGGCACATCTTTTCTTTTGGCTTGGCCGAGCGCCTGTTCACGGTGTTCCAGCAACGAAACCGGGCGAAAAATAAAGCTGTTTAACCGGTAATGAAGTGTTTCAGGCGGCAGTTTCCGGAAGGGCACATGTCCGAGTATTGTGCGATAAACAACTCCGCAGTGGCGATGGCGTCACTCAGCGCATTATGTGCCGAGTAATCGGGAAGACCATATTGCTGACGAAGATTAAACAATCGCAGTGATCCGGTTTTGATTGATTGATGCCGTCGTTGCAGCTGTCTCCGCGCCAGGACTTCGGTATCTATTACCGGTATATGCAACTGTTGTCCGTAAAGACTCTGACAAATCTTGTTCAGAAACCCGGTTTCCAGTTTCGCATGATGAGCAACAAGTACACGCCCCTTTAACCGGTCCAGCAGTCTTGGCATCAATTCATCGATAGAGTGCCCGGTCGCGGCAGTATCATCGGTAATCCGGTGTATGACTGCGCTCTGTTCGGGAATGTCGCGAGCGGTGTAGACAAATTCATGCCAGGCGCTGCCCAGCTTGACGCTGAGTCCGTCCAGATCTACCAGCCCAATGCTGAGAATATGGTCGGTGGCCGGGTCAAGCCCGGTTGTTTCAAGATCAAGCGCAACAAAGCGAACCTGCCTGACCGGCAAGTTCGGCAAGGGTAATGCCTCACGATAGAAGCGGTCCATGACACCATCGTGGCGACGATTTGGCGCGTGTCGGTGCTTGTACCAGGGGCTGCCAAACCAGTAAGGCCAGGTAATCATTGCAGGCGCGAACTCTGGTAACGGTTCTCAAGTACGCTTTGCATGTCACTGATCACGGAAAATGCATCCTTGAGGTGGTCACGTTCCAGTCCACTGAGCATGGATGGCGGCAGGTAATTGTCTACAGGTTCACCTTTTCTTATCTGGCCCGCCTGGTTGCGGATGCGCAGGCTGGAAATAAACTCAAACGCATCTATCAGGTTTGCACCCATTTCCCTGCTTAGTGAGCCTTGTGCCATGGCCTGTGCCAGGCGTTCGTTGGTATTGACAGCAGCAATGCCGAGATTGAGCGCATAGATCCTGGCGATATCCACTATCGGTGCAAGCCCGCGATGCTTGATGTCCAGGGTGTTGTCATGCTTGCCATCGTGTACCAGGACAAAGTTGCGAAAGAAACCCAGTGGCGGCTTGTGTGACAGCGCGTTGGCGGCCATGTAGGCGATGAAAATACCGCTGGCCCGGGTTTTCTGCAGGATATGCTGTTGCAGCGCCGTGAACAATTCCTTGTTGCCGAATATGGGGCGCATATCAAAGAAAATGCTCGACAACATCAAGGCCTTTTTTTCAGGCCGTTCGATCCATTTTTCAAATGTCCGTTTCCATTCACCGAGCCGCAGGCGCCATTGCGGATTGGTTGCCATGGCATTGCCGGGGCAGTAAACGTAGCCGCAGGTATTGAGCCCGTCGCTGACAAATCGCGCCAGTTTCTCGAAATAAAGCATATCTTCGTTTGATGCCGAGTCATCAATAATCAGCGCATTGTCCTGGTCAGAGTGAGATGTTTGCTCGTTTCTTGCCTGTGATCCGGCTGACATCCACGCGTAGGATACCGGCGGCGGACCCAGTTCGGCTTCCGCCAGTTTCAGCAGTCGCTGGCACAAGCTGTCGGTAATAGTGGACATGACCTCGCCGAGATGGCTGCCGGTGATATTGGCATTGGTCAATTGCAACTGCAGTTCCGGCATACGCTGCGAGATTTTCTTCAACGCATCAATGGAGTTGGCCTTGTCGATATCGCTGGCAATGAGCGCGGGGTTGGTACTGAGGTGGCGCACAACATCGGATAACGACAGGTTCCCGGTCGGCGTGCCACTGCTCATTATCGGCAGGTGATGTATCTGGTTGCGCGTCATTATCAGCAAGGCATTGGACAGCGGCGTCCAGGATTCGATGGTAATGGGTTTGGCCGTCATGATGTCACTGATTGGACGGGTAGTGTCGATCTCTCCGGCGACGCAGCGAACGCGAATATCCTGATCAGTAACAATGCCGACCAGTGTTTCTCTTTCCATGATCAGGATGGACGATACATTTTCCGATGACATCACGCGTGCAGCCTTCCGGATGGTGGTGTCGGCCTGCACTGTTACCGGGCGTCGAACCGTCAGCTTGTTGACTTCCAGCGTCATCGCGCTGAAAGACTGGATCGGACCCTGTGCCAGTGTTACTGCCTGCTGCAGTCGCTGCTGGATAGTGCTGGAGAAGTAATTGCGAAACTGTTCGGACAGGTTGCACAGCGACTTGATGGTTGTGCAGGGTACGGTGTACAGCAGTGTATCTTCGCTGGCGTGGCCGATAATTTTCCCGGTCTTTTTTTGTCGGCACATTTCGCCGTAGACATTGGTCTCGGCCAGCTTGCCAATCAGGTTGTCTTTTTCATCGCGCAGCTCGATGGCGCCGCTGCGAATAATGAACAGTGTATCGTCTTCGATATCGGCGGGCGGGAACGCACTGCCGCGCCTGAGGTAGCGGGTGGTAACCTGCCTGGGCAATGTATCCAGTACGTCCGCGGCGAGGCTGTTGAAGGGAGCATGGCCGGCAATAAAGTCGCGCACTTCTTTGAGTTCGATTTCCATCGCTTACAACCTGGTTTCGTATATCAACCAGTGTAGTCGATTTTGCCCGGGTGATTAACAAAAAAAGCCCCGCCGAAGCGGGGCTTTGATCTGGATTGACAGCATCCCGTCAATTAATGGGATGAAGCCGTTCCGGCACCCTTGGGAATACGAATGTCTTCCACCAGGTGCTGAATGTGCTCAGGTGGCTCGGCTGTTACCTTGGATACGGCGTATGCAACAGCAAAGTTGATCATCGCACCCACTGCACCGAACGATTCCGGCTGAATACCAAACAGCCAGCTGTCAGCAGTGTTTGGCAGGTTGTTGGTGCCCGGTACGAAGAACCAGCCCTTGTAGACAAAGATGTATACCAGGGTGGACAGCAGGCCGGCGAGCATGCCCGCGACAGCGCCGCTGCGGTTCATCTTCTTGTTGAAGATACCCATCATCAATGCCGGGAAGATGGACGAGGCAGCCAGACCGAAGGCCAGTGCCACCACCTGCGCCGCAAACCCGGGTGGGTTCATACCAAGATAACCGGCAACACCGATAGCACCAGCCATGGCAATACGACCGGCCATCAGCTCGTCTTTTTCGGAAATGTCCGGTTTGAACACGCCCTTCAGCAGATCATGAGAGATCGATGAAGAAATGGCCAGCAACAGACCCGCCGCGGTAGACAGCGCCGCAGCCAGGCCACCGGCAGCAACCAGGGCAATTACCCAGTTTGGCAAGCCGGCAATTTCCGGGTTGGCCAGAACCATGATATCGCGGTCAACCTTGACCATTTCGTTGCCTTTCCAGCCGAAACCTTCGGCCTTGGCAGCAAACTCGGCGTTCTTGTCGTTGTAGTACTGGATCTTGCCGTCACCGTTCTTGTCTTCAAACTTCAGCAGGCCGGTTTTTTCCCAGTTCCTGAACCAGTTTGGACGCTCTTCATAGACCAGGTTGGCAGCAGGATCACCAACAGCGCCTGCCTGAACAGTGTTCATCAGGTTGAGGCGTGCCATGGAGCCAACAGAAGGAGCGGTGGTGTACAGAATGGCAATGAACACCAGGGCCCAGCCGGCCGAGTAACGTGCATCACGCACCTTCGGAACTGTAAAGAAGCGAATGATAACGTGCGGTAAACCGGCAGTACCAATCATCAGCGACAGTGTCAGCAGTGACATGTTCAGGCTGGAGCCCTTCTGCGCCGTGTATTCGGCGAAGCCGAGTTCCACCAGTACCGAGTCCAGCTTGTCGAGCATGTAGCCACTGCCATCGGCCATGGAGCTCATCAGGCCCAGCTGCGGCAGCGGGTTGCCGGTCAGGTTCAGTGAAATGAAGATGGCCGGTACGGTATAGGCAAAAATCAATACCACGTACTGTGCGATCTGGGTGTAGGTAATGCCTTTCATGCCACCTAGTACGGCGTATACAAATACGATTGCCATACCGACAACAACACCGGTGGTGAAGTCAGTCTCGAGGAAGCGACTGAATGCCACGCCAACACCCTTCATTTGGCCGATTACGTAGGTAATGGAGGCCACGATCAGGCAGATTACAGCAACAATGCGCGCTGTCTTGGAGTAGTAGCGGTCACCGATAAACTCGGGAACCGTGTACTTGCCGAACTTGCGCAGGTAAGGAGCGAGTAACATGGCCAGCAGCACGTAGCCACCGGTCCAGCCCATAAGGTATACGGACGCGTCATAGCCATTGAAAGCAATCAATCCGGCCATTGAGATAAATGATGCAGCTGACATCCAGTCCGCAGCTGTGGCCATACCATTGGCAACCGGGTTTACGCCCTTGCCGGCAACATAGAATTCACCGGTCGTGGAAGCGCGCGACCAGATCGCGATGCCAATGTAGAGGGCGAAGGTGGCGCCAACCACCCAGTAGGTTAAGGTTTGTAGATCCATTGTTGCCCCCTAGTCTTCGTGAACGTCGAATTTTTTATCTAGCTCGTTCATCTTCTTTGCGTAGACAAAGATCAATACCAGGAAGGTATAGATGGAGCCTTGTTGGGCAAACCAGAAACCAAGTCCGGTACCGCCGATTCTGATTGCGTTGAGCGGCTCGACAAGAATAATGCCGAACAGATATGAGACAACAAACCAGACGGCTAGCAGTATTGCCACCAGCGTCAGGTTCGCCTTCCAGTAATCACTTGCCTGATTGCTCATGATCTGAAATCTCCTGAGTTGTTAGTTAGTTAGTTAGTTATAGAAATAGCCAAGCTCCATTTTTTTATTACCTGCTGTAACATCCCTCTTGACCTCCACCATCCAACATCTACAACCGTGTTCTGTCCACATTCGAGATAATGCAGAAAAAACCGGCAACTACTGGGATGGATTCAAAGCCAATGCAGCTTGTGGCCTACATAATAGGTCATTGGTTGCAGTTCGTACAGAAGATATCGGGTTTATTATGGTTTTTTCAGGTGCAACAGTATTTCATGATATTTTGATACATCTTTTATATCACGGGTCGCGTTTGCATGACTTACAGTCCGGATACCTGACGTGCCAGCTCCAGGGAAAGGCTGACAACCGGATTCAGTAATTTGCCCAGGATGCCGGTTGCCAGCAGAATGACAAGAATAATGAGCCCGAACGGTTCGATCCTGGCCAGCAACATGGCCGCCGGCCGCGGCAAAATACCTACGGCTATGCGACCACCGTCAGCCGGCGGCAAGGGAATGAGATTGAAAATCATTAGAATTGCGTTAATGATAATTCCGAACAGGGCCATGTAGAACAGGGCCAGGCTCGCGTCCGGCGTGGTGTGCGCCAGCATTGCTGCCAGTTTCAGCACCAGGACCCAGAATCCTGCCATCAGCAGGTTGGCAGCCGGTCCGGCCACCGCGACCAGCACCATATCCCGTCTTGGCTGGTGCAGCCGACCGAAGTTTACCGGTACCGGCTTGGCCCAACCAAAGGCGAAGCCGGCTGTCAGCAACAACACCAGTGGCACAATGATTGTACCTACCAGGTCGATGTGCCGAACCGGGTTGAGTGTGAGCCTGCCTGCGCGCAAAGCCGTGTCATCACCGAGACGATTGGCTACCCAGCCATGGGCAACTTCGTGCAGCACAATGGCGTACACCAGTGGCAGGGCCGACAGGGCTATGGTTTGGAAAGTGCTGAGTTCGTTGCCAATCATGCCGTCAGTATAGCAACGAAGCAGAACAAAAAAGAATGTATCAATTAGTATTGCTGCTGATACCGGCCACAAAAGAAAGGGGAGCTGGCGCCCCCCCCGGTTGCTGCAAATATGAAACCCGTTAATGAATCGGCGCGGACGATTCCAGAATGTTGCTGGCGAGATCATAGGATGTGTGCGCAATGTCATCGACTGACAGGAAACCGGTGACTGAATTGCCGCGCGATGTTACTGCCAGCCGGCGGATATGGTTGCTCATCATCAGGTCTGCCGCTTCGCCTATATCCTGGTCTGCATAGCAGGTAATAACATCCTTGGTCATGATTTCCCTGACCCGGGTCATAACCGCGTCGCGACCCATGGCGGTAACCTTGCAGCAGATATCGCGGTCCGTGAGGATGCCTACCAGTTCGTCACCATCCATGACGGTCAGTGCACCGATATGCAAGTCATGCATTTTGCGGGCAGCCTCCTTGATCGTATCGTTTGGCGCAATGGCTTCCACCTTGTGGTTCATGATTTCTTCGACTTTCATGGTATCTCTCCTTATCTGTTCCGGCACCGGCCCGGCGTTCGCGGACCGCACGCAATGAGATATTAATGAGCTGATCCTGCGGCCTTGAGCACTTCGCCGGCCAGTTCGTGTGAATAGCGCGCAAGATCATCGACAGACAGGAAGCCTGCCATGCTGTTGTCATGTCGCAGTACAGCCAGTCGCCTTACTTTCTGGTCTTCCATCAGCCGGGCAGCTTCACTGATGTCGGCATCGTCAAAACAGGTGGTGACTTCCCTGGTCATGACCTTGCTTACCGGTGTCGAATTGAGATCGTGGCCCATGGCAATGGCAAAGCAGCTGATGTCCCGATCGGTAATAATGCCAAGCAACTGGTCATCTTCGATAATGAGCAGAGAACCGATGTTGAGATCTTTCATTGTCCTGGCGGCTTGTCTGAGCGTGGCGGTGGATTTGATGCTTTCAACCTTGGCGGTCATGATTTCCTGAACCTTCATGGTATCTCTCCTCGTATTTGGACACCGGCCCCATTGCCTGTGCCTGGACGCGAGGTTCACGCCGACCATGAATTGGTTCGTTTCAGTTTTCCCTGTTGACCATGTCCGACGGTGCCCAGGGCCGGCCGTGAAACTCGCAACAATACAAAACCAGAAATTTCCAGGCGCGATGGCCTGTTCAGTACGGCAATCATTATGGAGGCAGGCTAGGATACAAAACCATGACCGGGGTCAAAGTAGCCTGAACATTTTATTCGATTGGTGCGTAGTAATTGTCATTTATACCTGTAAAAGCAGAACTTTTTGGCGCTTTGGCCAGGTGTTGCTGCGACAGGACACTGCCCGCCAGCGAGCCGTTGATTTACGGAAAATCCTGTCAAGTACCCGCTAGCGGGTCATGCGCCTGACAAAAACAACAACGAACAAGGCATTGGTGAATGAACCAATGACAGCTTCAATCGCTGCCACCGGTCGCGCCCAGCCAACGGGTGAAAAGTCTCCGTAACCCAGGGTGGTAAAGGTGACCACGCTGAAGTATAACGAGTTTATAAACAGTTTGACCCTGTCCGGCAGGCCCGTGGTATTGGTCATATTCTGGATGGCGCCATCGTGCTGCAGGCCGATGCCTGAGTACAGCAGGGCAAACACTGTAACCAGGGCAAGACTGGACACAATAATGCGCAAGGGTTTTTCGCCGTAACCGCAGTAGCCATCAACCAGCCACGATACAAATCGCTTCAGCGATGGTTTTGGCAACTGCTTCCGTCTTACAACCAGTTCACGATAAAGAAACCAGCCGATTTTTGACGTGATACCCTGGTTGCGCATGACACGGCCGATAACGCGGTAGATTTCCTCGGCTTCGGAATACAGTTGTTTCTGTTTCTTTGGATCCGGTTCGTTGTCTCCTTGCCATTCCTGTCGCACCATGTCACCCCACTCAACACCTTCGAGTTTCGCATGATCCAGTTTGACGCCAAGCAAGTTGGTGTATTCAAGATTGGCCGAGTGCAGGTTGGCGCCGGTCAGGTCAGCCTTCATCAATGAACTGAATGACAGGTCCAGGGCAAACAGGTGAGCATGCTGCAGGTTGGCGCGGTACAGGTCGGCATGAACCAGTTGATAGCCGCGATGCTGGCCGCGATTAACAAGATCAATGTTTTCCAGGTTGGTATTGCGCAATTTGAAATAGCGCATCGGCCGTCCGGAGCGGGCACGCTCCTCGAGCAGGCTGACAAGGTCCGGTTCAGTCTTGATGTCGTCGTCGCTGTGCCAGTAGCAATAGGGCTTGCCGTCAGTTTCGGCGCCGCAGGTTTTTCCGGAAGAAGATGTAAAGCTGCATTCCATGATGCAGTCCCTGAATACAGATACCTGCGAAGGTTATCGGCCCGGGTCGAAAAACCTGTATTGCCGGCCGACGTGACTATTTCCCGGCCACGTGTTGCAACCGGGCGAGAGTCTGGCGAACGTCCGCGCTATGGGTTTTGGGGCTGACAGTCCTGAAGATGGCGGCGATGTTGCCCTCGGGATCAATGATAAAACTGTGCCGGTTGGCGAATTTTAACGGCCCCATGGAGCGCATGCTGCCGTACTGGCGGGCAACGTCACCGGCAGTGTCGGCCAGCAGCCGAAATGGCAGACTGTACTTTTGGGCAAATTTTTTGTGGCTGGTGCTGTCGTCGGTGCTAATACCGAGGACCACGGCTTTCATCTTGTGGATGAGTTCAATGTCATCGCGAAAATTGCAGGCTTCGGTGGTACAGCCCGGCGTATCGTCCTTGGGGTAAAAGTACAAAATCACCCATTTCCCGCGAAACGTGGCCAGTTCGACGACATTGTTGTCCTGGTCCGGCAGGCTGAATAACGGTGCCTGGTCCCCGGTTTTCAGGGCAGGTTGGGCGCCGGCGCTCAGCGCCGAGAATAATGACAACACAAAGGTGCCTGCAAATCTGAAAATACGTCTCGGGTTCATTGGTATGTGGCTCCATCAGTCGGGTCGGAAGACCCGGTAAATCCGGTGGTCGGAATAATGATTACCATTATATATATGCCCGGGATTAGGCTTCTACCCTGAAGGTGGTCAGGGTATGATTGCGACCTGCAGGTACAGCCCCGAAAACACAATGGAGAATGGAATGCCATCGGCTGAAGAATGGAGCAAGGCACTGGCGCAGCAGATTGTTGCGATTATGAATGAGGCCAAGGCCGCCCAGGCCAAGGCCCAGGCACTGGCCAGCCAGGCGGCGGACGCACAGATGTCCGCCAAGGCCGCCAGGCTCAAGCTGGACGCCTTGAAGGACGAAATGGCCAGGGCCGGTGCCGATGCCGAGCTGGCGGAGGCGCGCGCCGAAGCCTATGCCAAGGAACAACTGCAGGCGGAGGCGGAAGCCAGGGCCGCGGAAGCCAAAGCCATTGCCCTGGGCGAACAGTTGTCACAAGCGCAGGCAGAGGCAGAAGCCGAGGCCATGGCCAAAGCCGAGACTGTGGCCGTGTACCAGCCCGGTCGTTACGAGTGCCGGGGTTGTGGCCAGAACGTGTTGTTTACTGAAGCGACCACGACTTTGCCTGTCTGTGATAATTGCGGCGGCCAGGAATACCGGGGACAGGAGCCGGTAATGACCAAGATCATGCCGACACCTGGCAAACAATATCGCGCCGGTATGTATCACTGCAAAAGTTGCGGCGCCCGGGTCGCGGTACCGGCCGATACAAATTCACTGCCGGCTTGCGAGTTTTGCGGCCAGGCCGGGTTAGCGCCGGTTTCCTGAAATCGGCAGAACCGAATAACGCTGGACAGGGCAGCATTGCTGTCATTGTCCGGATGCTTAACTGGATAATTGAACATGAATCATATGATGGCCGTATTGTTAAACGGCATAGCCCAGCTTGAATACGATCGCTCACGCGAATTGCCTGATCACCAGGGTGCCTACCTGGAAAAGATGGACCGGAAAATGAAACAAGGCATCATGCTGGACGGCGAGCATGTCATCGAGCCCGATCTTGACCAGTGCAGCCGCTTTGTTGCAGCCAACCTTGTCCATGCCATCAAGTCCAATGACGAAGCCAAGGCCGCGGCCATGTGCACCTGGCTTGCCAACCGCTTGCCGGATCTCAAGCAGGTCAAGATAGACGATGCCGATGATGGCATCTCTATTGATTTCGTGTTCGATGAAGAATACAAAAAACAGGCCGTGGTGGATTTTCCCAGGCTGCACTAGTCAGTCTCTTTGCGCCGGTTCCCCGATAAGTTGCTGCGATCCCGTGGCAGGTCTTGCGCCATTTATCCGTTCCAGCCCCCCAAGTATCGGCTAATCAACGTTTTCGGACGCTTGAGCAGATTGTATGCGTAGCGTTTGCTGTTTTCTGGTCTATCTTTAAATCGTGCAGGGGTTAACGGCGCAGGTCTTGCGCCTGATTTGCCCGAAAACAACTAACCGAATGTAAACATAAATAATCACAGACTTGTGAGGATGGGCTATGAGCAGTGGAAACAGGGTCAAGGCAGGCGAGATGGCGCGCAATTTTTCGCTGCCCGATATCAGTGGCGACCCGATTCAATTGAGTGATTATCAGGGCCGGAATGTGTTGCTGTCATTTTTCCGTGATGCCAGTTGCCCGTTCTGTAACCTGCGTCTCTACGAGCTGACCCGCAAGCATGCCGAGTATCGCAGTCATGGCCTGGAGATTATCGCTGTATTCAACTCGTCTGTTGACGTGGTCGAGCGTTACCTGGGCAAGCGTGAACGACCGTTCCCGTTGCTGGCTGACGTGGACCGGGAAATCTTCAGGTTGTACGGCGTGGAATCGTCCTGGGGAATGTTGATGAAGGGCATGTTCAATTTCTCACGCATGTTCTCCGCGTTCTCAAAGGGCTTCATGCCTGCCGCCGGTGCATTCAAGCCGCTGATGCCGGCGGATTTTCTGATCGACGAAACCGGACTGGTTCGCGTGTCCTACTATTCGCGAAATGCCGCCAATCACATCTCGCTGAAAATGGTGGAGAAGTTCATCACCGTGATGAACAGCCGTCACGAAGCGCTTGAAAAGGAGCTGGAGCTTCCGGACATCGAAACTTTGTTGAGCCTTGGCAAGGCCTGATCGGGCTCACCAAAGGGTCAAATCTTGCCATGCAAAAACTGGCCCTATCCGGGGCCATTTGTCCTGCTCAGCTGACCGCCAGTCTGGCGGTCAGCTGAATCCCGCCATTTTTCTTTGGTAAACATGGATTTTCCTGTTTGTGCGACTAGATTTTAAGTAAACAAAAAGCGGAATCATCCGCATTGGCGCCGCCGGACGGGAAGACCACTCCACGAACGTTGCGCCTGCACACTGGTATTCAATAACTACAAGATCGTGGAGATGTACTATGGGAGATCGAGTTCGGCCGGGCGAGACGCTGCGTGACTTTCAATTAAAAGACCTTCATGGTCAATCCGTTCGACTGAGCGATTTCAGGGGCAAGCGTGTGCTGCTGTCCTTTTTTCGTGATGCCGGTTGCCCGTTTTGTAACCTGCGACTGTTTGAGCTGACCAGCCGCTACAACCATTACCAGCAGCAGGGACTGGAAATTGTCACCGTGTTCTATTCCACCCCGCATACCGTCAAACGCTTTCTCGGTAACCGTAATCGCCCGTTTGCGCTGTTGGCAGACCCGGAGAAAGATGTGTTCAGGCTTTACGGTGTGGAGTCCTCCTGGGGCGCCCTGATGAAGGGTATGTTCAACTTCCCGCGTATGATGTCCGCGTTTGCCAAGGGCTTCCTGCCCAGCGCAGGCGCCTTCAAGCCGTTGATGCCGGCCGACTTCCTGATTGATCAGACCGGCAAGGTCAGGGCGACCTACTATTCGCGTGATGCGGCGCGACACATCTCCCTCAAGCTGGTGGACCGGTTTATCGCCGCTACTGAAAAGCTGGATACCCCGGCCCCGGCGGCAGCTCCACGCCCGCAACTCAGGGCTGCAGTGGGCGCCTGATCCAGCCTGTCGGGAAATCGTCTTTCTGCGGCTGTCCCGTTCTGCCACGGCAGGACGGGGTGTCCATTGGGGTCCATTGGGGTCGGACCCGCGCAACTAGCTGTGTCCATTGGGGTCGGACCCGCGCAACTAGCTGAAACAAAAACACATTGACGCTGCAGACCGTGTTAGAACACACTTAGACCGGCCATTTCATGGATGAAATGATTACTTTAAGGAGGAAGTGCCATGCCGCGCGCCAATCGTAATTTTATGCCCGGGTATGTGTTGCACATTACCCATCGCTGCCACAAGAAAGAATTCCTGCTCAAGTTTGTTAGAGATCGGCAGCGCTGGCGCTACTGGTTGTTCGAAGCCAAAAAACGTTATGGTCTTTGCGTTCTGAATTACATCGTTACGTCCAATCATATTCACCTTCTCGTTCAGGATCGTGGTCGGGGCGAGATTGCCAAAAGCATGCAGTTAATCGCCGGGCGCACGGCCCAGGAATATAACCAGCGTAAAAACAGGAAGGGTGCTTTTTGGGAAGACCGCTATCACGCGACGCTGGTGGATACCGATTCGCACCTGGCCCGCTGCATGACATATATTGACTTGAACATGGTTCGTGCCGGCGCGGTCGCACAACCATTGGAATGGGACACTTCCGGTTTTCGCGAGATCCAGGTTCCACCGGATCGTTATCGTGTCATCGATCAGCCGACACTAATGAAGTTGTTCGGCTTTACGACATCGGAGCAACTTCGCGCCGCTTGTCTAAACTGGAGCGAGCAGGCGCTTGCGATGGGTGCGATCCCGTATGATAGTCGCTGGACCGATGCTATCGCCGTAGGGAGTCAGGAATTTCTTGCTGAGGCTAAGGCTGCACTGGGCGTGAAAGCGCTGCATAGATATGTCGAGACTGACGGGGATGTTCAAGTGCTACGAGAATCGGCCCTGCCTTACACGCCTCATTTTGGCCATGAAATGCACGTGTTAAGGGGTAATAACCAGGTTATTTTGGAAAGATAAGTAACAAAGACAGCGGGTTACGCAGGTCCGACCCTAACCCTGTTACTTCACTCCTGATCCGGCTTTAACCGTGCCAAAAATTTTAGCGTAAGGTCGCTCGGGTGTTTTAAGGCGCTGGTCCTGCCAGAATACCAGGTAGCTGTCCCGGGCAGCGTTGTAGGCTACAACAGGAAAGCGGCGCGCACCTTTCATATTTAAATCCGAGATGACAAATTCGTCGCTCATTTTCCCGCTGGCATCAACAAAGCGCCCGTAGATATCGGCATTGCGGGCACCGTGATCACGTCGTAAATCATACCAGACCGCAAGAAAGCGCTTGTTGTGCCTGTCGTATGTAACGGTAGGGAATTCCTGGTAGTCATTGGCGCGGGCAATGGCGAACGGTTTGACCATATGTTCTCCGGTTTCCGCGCTGATGATGGCACCCCAGGAGTCCAGTCCCAGCTTCTGGTAGTCGCGCCCCGTGGTCCAGCTCACCATGAATACGTCGGCATCAGGCGAATAAGCAGCGGCATACAGTGATGTTGGCAGGCAGGCGTCATCTTCGATATCAATCAATTTTCCCGGCGCGGCCTTGTGGGGTTTGTCGGGGTTGATGAACATGGAAAAAATACCCTTGCCCCGAATCGCTGTGGTTTTTTCAAGGTGGCCGTCAACTGTGTCGCGCCAGAGTACCAGGAAGCGTTGGCGTTTCGGGTCAAAATACAAGGATGGTCGATCCTGCTTGCCTTTGCCTTCTGCCACCTGGAACTCATCGCCCTTGGCCCTGCCATCGGCAGTAATATACCGGGCGCGTATCAGTTCCGGTCCTTTGGAGGACCCGTGTTTCCAGGCAACCAGGTACTGCCTGCGAACCGGGTCATAGGAAACCGCCACATCTTTCTGTGATGCAGCACGGTTTTCGCTAATAACAAAGTTCTTTCCCTGCAGGCTGCCGTTGGCATTAACAAACTGGCCGTAAATATCTGATTCAACCGTTGTTGCATTGCGCCAGTCAGACCAGGTGACCAGGTAACGTTTTTTGTGTTGATCATACGCTACGGCAGAAATAGCCTGGCCTTTTGCCCCGGTAGCAATGCCAATATCCTTGCTGACAGGTTTGCCGTTGGCATCGACAAGGCGACCATAAATATTGACATCATTCATGCGATCCCGGGCGAGGTCAGACCAGGTGACCAGGTAGTGGCCATCTTGCTTGTTTGCGCCGAGACTGACACGCGATTGAAACGAGTCACGAGCGGAGATTTCAAAATCCGCTGCTTGCGTCCTGGCGGTCGGTGTCAGCGCGTAGGCGAGCGTCGAGCAGGCGGTGAAAGTCAGGAAAAACAGCGTTTTTCCCTTGGGCAGCATGTTTAATAGCCTCGCCCGCTGTGATCGGAGTTATGACAACTCAACCAGCATTCCCCTGAATTCACGCCCTTATCAATCCATGTCGGGATGGCAAAATTCTTCGGCAGAATCTGAACTACGCGACCGCCAACATTGCTGTAGGTCAGGAAGTTCAACAGTCGCGGGAATACGGTTGAGCCATGCGGATCATGGCAAGTCACGCAGGCATTCTTGCGATCCTCGATGTGCAGCTGGTGACTGAAACCGCTAGGGTTGGTCAGTAACGATGCTTCCGAGTGACACTTCAGGCACAGGGCAGCGTCTGCTGTGCCGGTGGCCAGGGTTGGGTCCATACTGTATTTGTCGGACAATACCATTTCGTGGTTTGAGCCGTGCGGTCCGTTAGGGCCGGTTCCACCGCCGGGCCCTGCTGCTGCATCAGATGTGTCGCTGTTATGGCAATCGGTGCAATAAATCAGGCTGTTAGTATTATCCAGCGGGACAGTCAGTCCCCCTCCGCTCAAGGTTACCACGTCACCATTATTGGCCGGGTTGTTGGCCACCACCGGGTGATACGAAACCAATGCCGGGTTATTCGGATTGAGTTTGTCCCGAATATTATAAATCTGGTCTGCGCGGGTCATCTGGTAGCCCGTCGCTGTACCGCAGCGCTCTGTGGCGATAGGGCTGCCGCAAGCCCCTTTGCCTGGCACGCCGTGGCACTTGAAACACAGTTCATACTGGTTGGTCACGCTGTTGATCACGTTGCCGTTGATATCCAGGCCCTTGACGCCCTGGATGAGCGCATTGGCCAGAGGCGGTGTCGTTGTGACCTGTGCCGGGTTGTTGGGATTGAACGAGATCATCGGCGGTGCGGATGTTACCGTATGCGGATTGTGGCAGTCGGCGCATTCCGCATGCGGACTCATGGTCAACGGATCTTCCACGCTTGCCGCATCATGGTTTGGATTGGGTGTAGTCAATACCGGGTGTGTTGAAAGCTTGGCAAATTCTGCCTGGATATTGGTGGCCGCAGTATTGCCGTTGTGGCAATTAAAGCAAGTCTCTTCTTCTGATGCTGTTTGCAGGCGTACCGGTGTACCGGCGTTATGCGGTGCATGACAATTAAAGCAACTGTTTTCACCGACATTGGCGCCGACCCATTCCGGCCGACGGTTGATCCAGGGGCTGATGCCGGCGCCATTCCAGGTTGCCGTCGAGGTCTGGTGCGCTGAGCCGATCCAGCCGCTATTGTTGTGGCACGTGGTGCATATCTGGCCATTAAGCGAAGTCACGCGCAGGAATGGCTTGATATCCCTTTCGTGCGGGTCGTGGCAGGTTGTACATTGAACTTCCCCGTCCTCCAGTAGTAGCGGCGCGATCAGGCTGGGGTCGTGTAGCTGGCCGTCATTGATGGCGAGCGTACTGTCGTAGGCAAATGAAATCGGGTGGTCATCGCTCAGGTCTGTTCCGATGTGTCCTCGCACTACAGGCGGGACGTGACCCCTTGCTCTCGCCGGCATGGGTCTTGACATAACTGCATCGAGACCTCCTTTTGGCGGGTTGGTCAATGCGCCCATTGCAACAGTGCCGTCATGGCAAGACAGGCACAAAATCGATTTGCCCGTGGGTTGGCCGGGCGCGGCGTCCAGCGTGCTGCTGCCGTAGACCGTGTAGGTCTGGCCGGTAGTGAGCGTGTGATTCCACAGCGGCGCGCCGTTTACCATGCCCTGGGATTTATGCGGCGTGTGACAGAACACGCATACCTGGGTAACTTTGTTGCTCTTTATGGCGCCCGGACCGCTGACAGAAAGATTGTGCAGGGTGGCGGCAATACCGGCGCCGGCCCAGGAGACTGCCGGAACCAGCTGCGACAGCACGCCGAGGAGGGCAGTTACGATGAATGCGTTGAACTGTTTCCTGGTCATAGCCATCACTCCTGGGAACCTTTGCCTTTACCTTTGTAAGTATAGTCAAAAACCTGCACCCGGCGATTGTAGGAATCGGCGACATAGATGCGGTTCTTGTAAACGAATACACCTGCCGGCAACCAGAATTCACCGGCCCGGCGGCCCTGCTGACCAATATCCAACAGGTATCGACCCTGGTCATCGAAAATCTGAATCTTGTGGAACACCGAATCGGCAATATAAATATGGCCGGCGACATCAATACCAATGCCCTTGGGTTGCGAGAACTGTCCTGAGCCATCGCCGTGCACACCGAACTTGCTGATGTACTGGCCTTCAAGGTCGAAGATTTGTACCCGGAAGTTCATGGTGTCATTCACATAAACACGGTTGCCATGAACCGCCAGGTGGCTGGGAAAGTTGAAGCCGGCATCCTTGTCCGCGCGCCGGCCAAATTCAAACTGCTGCTCGCCGTTTTCATTGAACACGACAATCTTGTGTGCCAGCGTGTCGGCGACGTACAGGCGTTTTGTCTCGGCATGCCAGGCCAGTCCTGTCGGTCGCGCCAGCGATGAAACGGATTTCAGGTGCTCGCCTTCGCGATCAAGAATGTGCAGTTGTGCCTTGTTTGAATCGCTGATGAACAGGCGCGTATCGCTCAGGGCAATGCCCACCGGCGACTCCAGCACGTCTTTGCCGACCTTGTGAATCCGCAGTTGTTCCTTGTCTTTCAGGTTAAACAGAAACACGGATTTTACACCGGGGTCAGCGATGGCGATCAGTCCATCGTCGGCCGCAATGGCGTAGGGCCGTACCATGGGCCAGGGTTTGTTGCCGGTGAGCCAGCCGAACAGTCGTGAGAAAAAAGACGGCTTGATACCGAGATCGATTGCCTTGTTAAATTCGTGTGCGTAGCGCACACGCTCCGGCAGTGGCGGCGCCGGCCAGACAAGTGCCTTTACCGCCGCCTCGGACGCCAGTTTCGCCGGTGAGTTCTTGTCCGCTTCTTCGGCCTGGGCTTGCAGTTCTTCGGGCAGCTCTTCAGGGCTGGCATGCTTGGCTGGCGCAGACTTGCTGTCGGCGGCCACGGCAAGGTGGCCAGCCAGGAAAGCGGCCATAAGCGCAGACAGTACTAATCGTTGTGTGATCACTGTGAATTCCGGGTGAGCGTTACCATGAACCGGGTTTCTTCGGTATTGCGGGACGTGCCATCCCAGTCGCTAAAGGTTAGCCCGGCACTGAGCTGTACCAGGAAGAAGCGCCAGTTGACCCTGGCGCCGTGAGACAGGAACCGGTCATTGTTGCCCAGGCTATCGTCACGACGCCAGTAGTTTACATGCGAATTGATTGTCAGGCCAAACCACGGGATATTGAAGTTGGCCATTAATTTCGCACCGGAATTATCCACATCAGAAAGCGTGGTGTTGCTCCTGCCTACATTGACGGATTCCTGGATACTGATCAGCGACGTGATATTGGCTGATGCCGATTGATACAGGTTGGTGGTTTCAGTTTCGTAATCGCCCACCACAGAATCCTTGTAATGGTATCCGGTACTGAGCAGTATGCCTTTGAAACCGCCGCTGTATTCAATGCCGGTGGATTGATCTTCCGAATCGGCGATAAAGTTGCTGCCGGCACCGGTACTGACTTCCGTGTTGCTGCTGGCGTAGCGGTAGTACAGTCGTACACCTTTGACACGGAAGTTAATGTTGCCGCCATTGGTTTTTGATGTGTAATCCATGGCCGGCGGTGTCTGGTAGTTGTAGTCCACGTACACCGTTGTGCCGGTGGGGATGACAACGGTATCGATCACCTGGATTTCGGTAATATTGGCGACCGTGGCGACCGTGTAGTGTGTGCCCAGGATATAGGGTGTGCCAATAATGTCAGTGATAACAATGCTGGCAGTATCCACATACGGCTGGTTCAGGGTAATGATGCCGGTAATATCGGTGGTATGGGCTTCGTCAATAATGCTGAGCAACTGGCTCTGGGCTTCGCGATCGGTGTCCAGTTGCGCGCCATTCACAGCCATGCTGATTGTGGCGCCATGCCATGGGATGGTTTTGACATAGCTGACCGAGTAGCGCGGTCCGGCCGAGGCCTCCCGGCCCAGGTCAAACTCGGTAGACTTGTACACGTATCCCAGGTTGGTATCGAGGTTGGCGTAGAGTTCGTGGAAAAAATCAATTTGTCCCGTTTGGCCAATGGAGGTGCCAACCTGGGTGGATTCATTGTAGCCGTAGCGTATGTCGGTTCTGAATCGCTGTGTATGTTGCAGGCGCAGGTTTTCCGACAAGGATTTCCGGTCATAGGCACCAAACCCGGTTTGCTCGACGGCATCACCAAAGGTTTGCAGGTGCGAGCCTTTGCCCCAGCCCAGGGTGTGGTTGAGCCAGCCGCGCTTGCTGTTGTAATCGTGCAGCGGTACAAGGAGATCGGTGTAATCGGTGTTGACCAGGCTGAAACTGAGCTTGGAGCTGCGACTGTAAAAGCCGGTGGTTTCGACTTCGTATTCATTGTGCCAGTCAGCCCCGGCGAGGGTGGAGGTAGTCAGCAGGTCACTGTAGCTCCTGGAATAACTGATGTATGAAGGCAGCCAGCGATTCTTGAGATTCAGGGTGACGCTTTTCTGATCATTGATAAACTCGGTTTCGCCGCCCAGCTCCGCCTCGGTGTAGCCGGAGGACTGGCTGGTGGAGGCAGCAATGCTGAACGGCACCCGCGCCCCCTGCAGCAGGTTCATGGCGGCGGAGTAGTCCCAGGCCGTGCTTTCGGTTTCCAGAGTTTGCCCGGACACGTCGGTGTAGGTGGATTGCTGAATAAATACCGGCTTGGCGCTGACGGCGAAGCTGGCAATCTTGGGGTCCAGCAGGGCAAAACGTTTTTTGAATGTCAGCTTGGTGGCCCAGCGTTCGGTAGAGGTATCGCTGTGGGTGCCGGGGCTGGTTTCGGTGGTATTCCAGCGCCCGTCATAATCAAGACTCAGGTTCCACGACAGTGGTGAGCTGAAGAACCAGGCATCAGCATTCTCCTGTGCGTCCTGGCCGTAAGTCGGAAAAGACAACAACAGGCCGGGCAGCAACAAGGTGGCGATGTTGTTCCGGTTCACGAACATTTCTCCCGCGCGCAGCGATTATCGTTTTGATCGTTTTGTATGGGGCTGGTTGTGCAGCGTTGTCTGCAACCATGCCGCTATTTTCCCTTGTCAGTGGTATCGGCCGCGCCTTGTGTCGACGGGCCTTTATATTCCTGGTGGCAACGGGTACAACTGGCGAATTCAATATTGAATGCTTCTTTGCCGTTGTGACAGGCACCGCAGTACTTGCCATCAATTAATTCTTTCATGGTCGCCAGGTTGGCGCCGGCCTTGGATACAAACAGTTTTTCATGGCAGACCGAACAGCGGTAGCGTTGCCGATGTTTCCAGTGCTCGAACACCGCTGGCGGCAACTGCAGACGCTTGCCGGAGCCTTTGAAAAAGATATCCCCCAGCGCCCGGTCTTCGGCGGTATGGCCGGTATTGGGCACGGTGGCGACAAGCAATGCCAATGACAATGTACCGCCGGCAATCATGGCTGATACGGCGCGCATCAAGATGGTCTTGGCTGCCGGTTTGGTAACTGTGCGCCGCATGTTACTGCCCTCCCAGCATGCCGGTATGGCAGCGGGCGCAGGCCACATCTACCGGGAACGCGACCTTGCCGTGGCAGGTGCCGCAGTACTTGCCGTCGCGGATTTCGGCCATGGTGATGGGTGTGCCGCGATACTTGAATACTTTCGGATGGCAGCTGGCGCAATCCAGTAATTCGGTATGCCGGGAATGCGGAAACCAGGCATCAAAGACCGGTGTCGGGCCTTTCAGGAAAAAATCAAATCCAAACACAAATTTGCTGATGTTGTCGGTGCCAATATGGCTGCGGGGCCAGATAATGTTCTGGTCCATGGCGGCCAGCCAGTCAGGCTGACCGAACATATCCTTGGGCAGGTATTGCATGGCCTGGTTGAATTCTGTGGCCGCGGCCAGTTTGCCGGCCAGTTCATGCGGCTGCAATTTTTTCAGCTTCAGCTGATCATCAATGGTTTGATCCTGGGGTTTTAGCCGTTGCGCGGCTTCGGCGGCGCGTTTTTGCGCCATTTCTTCGACGGTAGGCGGAGGCACGTCGAAAAACAGTGACATCGTGTCCTTGGTGCAAGCGGAGACCAGAAAAACGATGAGGAGGAGCATGATGGTGTTGTTGTTGTTCATGCTCCTCCCCCCAGTTTCCAGCTAATATTATTGCTTATAATTATTATGGTTACCTGAATAATACACCGCTTACTTGATATGGCAAGTGGTGCACAGGGTGTCGATACTGGCCCGCAGGAAAGTCGGGTTAGTGGCTTCATGCGGATTGTGGCAGGTTGCACATTCCACCTGGTCAGTACCAGCACCATACAGTTGCAGAGTTGAAGCCTGTACGGTTGCCAGGGCGACAAACTGCGGATCCTGCGCCGGATCATAGGTGACCGAAATCGGGTGGTCGCCTGTCAGTACAGTACCCAGGTTGGTCACAGCGCCACCCGGAGCGGCAGCCATGGTGTTACCAACGTTGGCACCGTTGATCTGGAACTGCCATCCCTGACTAGCGCCAGCGGCATTGTATCCACCAGAACCGGCGCCGTTGATCAATTGATCGAAGGCAACGGTACCGTCATGACAGGACAGGCAGGCCTGGGAAATGCTGGCAGGCGCGCCAGCTACGGTCATGTCCATAGTCGGGCTGGTGTACATGGTGTAGGTCGCCGCAGAAGCGCCACGGTTCCACAACGGGGCCGGGCCACCGGCTTCAGTATGCGGTGAATGACAGAAGCCGCAGACAAATGCCGTTGTCGGGGTGGAGATATTGTTTACGGTGTCCGGGTTGGTGCTGGACAGGTTGTGCTTGGTTGCTGCAACGTTCTGAACCGCCATGGCCGGTGGGCTAAAGCCCAGTACAACCAGGGCGACTGCGGCAGCGATTTTTAACAGGTTTTTCATGATACACCTCGCTTCGTTCTTACGCGTTAGAACATGGTTAAGTTTACTCATTACTCTGGGCGTGCTCCTCCGGCACGCGGTTTGTTATTTCTTGAATCTGAGGCTTCCGTGTCGACCCTGGTGATTGAACCCTCACTCTTGTGGTCATTGTTTTTCAGAAACTCGAAAATCTGTATGCGCCAGTTGTACTGGTCAGCAACATATATCTGGTCGTTGTCATCAATGTACATGCCGGCAGGTAGCTGGAACTCTCCGGGTTTGCGACCGCCACCACCTAGGGCCATTAGCAATTTGCCCTCAGGGTTAAAAACCTGGAAATTATTGAAGGCCGAATCAACTACATAGATGTTACCTTGCGAGTCCACTTCGATACCCTTGGGGCGAGCGAACTGGCCACGGGCATCGCCGTTGGAACCAAACTGCATCAGCGGCTTGCCTTTATTATCCAGCACCTGTACCCGGAAGTTCATGCTGTCGGCGACATAAATCTTGCCAGCGGGGCCAATAGTGATGTTGGTGGGGAAGTTGAATTCGCCCGGCTCCATGCCACGCTTGCCGATTTTGGTCAACAGGCCACCTTGTGGACTGTAGACGGCGATATTGTGGCTCTTGGTGTCGACGACATAGGTTTTGCCGCTGTACTGATCGACAGCAATGCCGACGGGACGTTCCAGCTCGCCTTTTTTGCCCATGGCGCGAACGAATTCGCCATTCTGATCAAAGATAACGACACGCTGCTTGGCGGAGTCGGTGACATAGATGTAACCATGTTTATCTGAGGCGATGCCCAGCGGCTTGGCCAAAATACCCTGGCCGTGTTCACCCCAGATGGCGAATTTTTTATTTTGTGGGTCGAATACCAACACCTTGCCCCAGCCGCTGTCGGCTACGTACACGCGACCGCTCTTGTCGGCGTGTACAGCATAGGGCTTTTTCAGCTGGCGCCCGGCTTCGCGCGGCTTGCCCAGTAACTTGTCGCGCATGACTGACATGCCAGAGGCGGCTTCGGTGACCTGGTCTTCAGAAAACAGGTAACCGACAAACTTGTAGCGTGGCGTCTCAGGTGGCAACGGCCAGAGCACGTTGTCCGGTTTCTTGTTGGCATCATCAGAACCGGTGCTGGCGCAACCGCCGAGTCCGCCGAACATGACAAGCAATGCAAGGCTGGCTGCGGTAAGTGTGAAGGCGTGGGGAATGCGCGCAAACGTCCTGTATACAGAATGCTTACTGTATATGGCTTGCTGCATGTTTCCCAACGCAAAGGTCACTGCTTTATCCCCGGTTGTCGTTCTGCGAAAATTTTTGACATTTGCCCAGTCGACGTTTTCGTTAATTTGCCTGGAGATCCACTTCTTCCGCACGGAATATAGTGCATTGGTCGTGAATGTCCAGTTCTTGCACACTTCGGTCTTTGTTCTTGTTGTTTCTTGCCTTGGTTGACTTTAAGCAAACTCTAATTGATTCTAACCCCATATCGCCTTGATTTGGATCAAGTCAAAAATTGACCCATGTCAAGTTCAATACCTGGCCGCGATGTCAGTCTGAAACTGGAGTTGTGTAATGTCTGAGCATGCATTTGAACCTGTAAAAACAGGGGTGCGCAAGTTTCTGCAGCTTGCATTTGTTGGGTTATTCTTTTTCGGCTGCCAGTGTGCGTGGGCACAGCAGGCGCCGGAGGTGGTGCTGGAGGTGGGCGAAGAGCGTTTCCTGCGTTATGAGCTGGATGAGTCTGTCAAGAGCCTGTTACCGCCATCTTCATTTCATGGCGAACTGTCCAAGGCGACACAAAACAAATATACGAAACAGGCGATTGAGCGCTTGACCGAGCGAGCCTTGTTATATCGCGCGGCTGTCCAGGCAGGCATCAAGCCCGATGAAGGCTTGCTTGCCCAGGCTGAGCAAAGCAATGTGCATCGTTTTGGCAGTAAGGAAGAATTTATCAAACAATTGAATAAAAGCGGCCTGACCAAAGAGCGGTTCGAACATCGGGTTATCGCACAAAATGTCATTACCAGGTATGTCAACGAAACCCTGACCCCGAAAGCAGTGTATACAGACAAGCAACTGCGCGAGTATTTCAAGAGCAATCCAAAAGAGTTCGAGCGTCCGGAAACTGTCGGTGCCTGGCATATCATTCTTAAAGTGCAACCGAATGCACCGGATGAGGAGTGGCAGAAAAAGCAGGCCTTGGCCGATTCGCTGGTAAAACAGATTCGCGAGGGCGCCGAGTTTACCGATATTGCCAGCAAGCATTCCGAAGACGATTATCGCGTCAAGGGCGGCTGGATTGGTGATATGCACAAGGGCCGGTTGCTGCAGGAGCTGGAGGATGCGCTGTTCAAGCTCAAGGAAGGCGAGATGGCCGGTCCGATTCGATCACTTCACGGCTTCCACATCGTCAAGGCCGGCAAGCGCCAATCTGCCGGCAGCCTGTCGTTCAAGGAAGCGCGCGACAAGCTGAAAAAGCGGCTCGAAGAGAAGCGCTTCGAGGAGTTGCGAAACAAGGCGATGGACGAGCAACGCAAACAGGTCAAGATCAAGGTGCTGATCAACCTGGACAAGAAAGCCTGATCGAGAGTTATACCTTTAAATATATGTACTGCGCGGATAAAAATGAGACGCATTCCTGAACCGGAATTAATGAACGACCCGACACAGGCATTGGCCTATGCCGAGGCGGATTTTGTCGAGCCCAATACGGCTTTTGTTGACGGCTTTGCTGCGTGTTTTCCGCAATGCCAGCCACGTCGAGTTGTCGACCTGGGTTGTGGGCCGGGCGACCTGACGGAACGTTTTGCCCAACGCTATCCGCAATGCCGAGTCAGCGCCATCGACGGCGCCGAGCAAATGCTGCTGATCGCCAGGCAGCGTGCCCGGGAGCAGGGGCTCGATGGGCAAATTGACTATGTTTGCGCCCATCTTCCGTCCGCGGAACTGCCGACTGGTGCTGATGTCATTATTTCCAACAGCCTGTTACACCATATGAATGACGCTATGGATCTGTGGCGCAGCGTCAAGCAGTGTTCAGTGCCCGGCAGCATCGTCTACGTGGCGGATTTGTTTCGGCCGCAGACCACCGAAGCCGCGCAGCACATTGTCGATACCTATTCGGAAGGTGAGCCTGAAGTATTGCGCACGGATTTTTATCACTCGCTGCTGGCCGCGTACCGTCCCGATGAAGTCGAGGCCCAGCTTCGTGAGGCCGGGTTGATCGGCCTGAAAGTGGAAACCACCAGTGATCGGCATATGCGCATTAGCGGTATCGTCGAGTGAGCCGGGCTGGCAATGACTGAAGTATTTCAGAATCCAGGTGATGAGGCCCTGGGCCAGATGTTGCAGTCTGCGACCCGGATAGCCATTGTCGGTTTGTCTCCCAAGCCTGATCGCCCGAGCTATATCGTTGCTCGTGAAATGCAGAAATATGGTTATGTGATCGTGCCGGTGCGACCTGCCGTACAAACGGTGCTCGACGAACCGGCCTATGCCCGCCTGGAAGATGTGCCCGGCCCGCTCGATATGGCGGTGATATTTCGCGCCGCGGACCAGCTGGAGCCGGTGGTGGACAGCGTTATTGCCCGCGGTATCCCGGTGTTATGGATCCAGGAGGGCATAATCAATGAAGCCGCCGCCCTGCGAGCCCGTGCCAATGGTATAGAAGTGGTTATGGATCGATGTATATATAAGGAATACGAGCGTCTCGGTCTCGACCAGTAACGATTATTCGTCAGCAGAATTTCCGGTTTTGGTGTCGTGTTGTCGTTGCTGCCGACGCCGCCGTCGCCAGCCAACAAACTTTCGACGCCAGCGCCAGTAGATGGGTGAGTCGGAAAAAAACAGGATTAGCCCGAACGGGAACATCCAGATGCCCAGTACCGGCACGAACGGACCGAGCAGGCCGGCAACCATGATCAACAGGCCAAAACCCTTGCGCACCCAGTGATTGGGATGGGATTTCATCTGGTGGTAACGCCGCAACCATTGCCGGCGAATCTGTTCGGTTTTGCTCATGATGGCCGAGTTTGAAGTTTCCAATTGCCGCTGTAAACGGTAGGCTTGCGCCATGCGAGTCAAATTCACCAAAATGCACGGCCTCGGTAATGACTTTGTCGTGTTCGATGCCATTAACCAGTCCATCGACCTCAGTGCCGACCAGTGCCGGGCGCTGGCCGACCGGCGATTTGGTATCGGCTGTGATCAGATCCTGCTGGTCGAGAACCCCCAAAGTGCTGATGCAGATTTTCGTTACCGGATATTCAATGCCGATGGTGGCGAAGTGGAGCAGTGCGGCAATGGTGCCCGGTGTTTTGCCCGCTTTGTCCACGACAAGGGGTTGACCGATAAATCTGAAATCCGGGTGCAGACCCTGGGTGGTCTGATCATTCCGCGCCTGCAGGATAATGGCCAGGTCACGGTCAACATGGGCGTGCCCAGGTTTGCGCCTGCCGAGGTACCGTTTGAGACCGAGGAACAGGCGACCACCTATACCTTAATAATCGAAGATCGCTCGGTGGAAGTGTCGGTGCTGTCCATGGGCAACCCGCATGCCGTGCAGATCGTTGACGATATCGACACCGCGCCGGTGGCCGAGCAGGGGCCGATTATTGAAAATCACCCCCGTTTTCCGAAGCGTGTGAACGCCGGATTTATGCAAATACTGGACCCGGGCCACGCGGCTGTGCGAGTCTTTGAGCGTGGCGCGGGCGAAACCCTGGCCTGCGGTACCGGCGCCTGCGCTGCCGTGGCGGCAGGCAGGCAACTGGAACTGCTTGATGAAACCGTCCATGTCAGGTTGCGCGGTGGTGAGCTGACCATACAATGGGCGGGCGCAGGCAACCCGGTGTGGATGACCGGCCCGGCAACAACGGTATTTGACGGCGAAATAGACCTGGCGAAATCATGAGTCAAAAATCTCCCGAACAAGAACTGGATGACAGCCTGTCCTGGGACGAGGCGGTTGCGCGTTACCTGAAGGAGCAGCAGGACTATTTTGAGCGCCACCCGGAGCTGTTGACCCACCTGAATTTATCCCACGACAGCGGTTCTGCCACGTCGCTGATTGAGCGCCAGGTGCAGGTGCTTCGGGATCGCAACAATAATCTTGCCCGGCAGCTCGATGAGCTGGTGAGTGTCGCCCGCGACAATGACGGCCTCAGCCAATGGGTGCATCGCTACAGCCTGGCGCTGATGTCCTGCAATAATCTTGAGACGGTGCTGGACACCAACATCACCTTGCTGATTGATGACCTGGACCTGGAGCAGGTGGTGACCCTGTTTAACTGGAGTGATGACTCACTGGCTGATCGGTCCGAGTTTTCACTGGCCGGCAAGGATGAACTGAAACAGCTGTTGTCTTCGATATTTGGTCATGAACATCGCCCCCTGTGCGGTTACCAGGCCAGCGAAACCACAATGGAAGCCCTGTTCGGCGAAGCCCTGGCCGATATTCAGTCTTGTGCGCTGATTCCGCTGGGCAAGAAACCGGTTGCCGGTATCCTGGCGCTGGGCAGTAACGACCCCACCCGGTTCCAGGAAGACATGGGTACGCTGTACCTGTCACGCATGGGCGAGCTTTTGGAGGCCGCCTGCCGACGCTTCCAGGTCTAGGTGGCCGGTGACAACTGGGCGCCATGGCTGCTTCAGACATCCACAACTTTCTTAATCACCTGGAACACGAGCGTCGTGTGGCCAAGCACACGGTGTCCGGCTACGGTCGGGATCTGCAAAAGTTCCTCGAATTCCTCGATACGCTGGAGCATCGCGACTGGTCCGCCGTGACCGTGCATGATATCCGGCGATTTGTTTCCCGTATTCGCCAGCAGGGATTTTCCGGACGCAGTGTGTCGCGGGCTTTGTCGGCGATCCGCAGTTTTTATCGCTACCTGCTGCGCGAGCAAAAAGTGAATCACAACCCTGCCGATGGTGTGCCCGCTCCGCGTGCCGACAAACGCCTGCCCGAGACGCTCAGTGTCGATCAGCTGGTCGGTGCCCTGGATGTGGTCGATGTGTTGGCCGGCGAGTCACCCTTTTTGGCGGCGCGGGACAGGGCCATGGTGGAGCTGTTTTATTCATCCGGGTTGCGCCTGAGCGAACTCGCCGGCTTGCGATTGCAGGATATGGACCTGGCTGAGGGCCTCGTGCGGGTAACTGGCAAAGGTGCAAAAACCCGGGTGGTTCCCATCGGGACAGCAGCCCAATCGGCCATGCGTGCCTGGCTGAAACAACGCAAGGCGCACAGCGGTCTTGCTGAATCGGCCGATGTGTTTGTCTCCGAGCGGGGAAAATTGCTGTCGGTACGTACCATACAGGCACGCATGAAGGCCTGGGGTGAGCGCCAGGGGCTGTCGTTACCGTTACACCCACATATGTTGCGGCATTCATTTGCCTCGCACCTGCTGGAGTCCAGCGGCGACCTGCGAGCGGTCCAGGAGCTGCTCGGGCATGCTGATATTTCAACCACCCAGGTCTACACGCACCTGGATTTTCAACACCTGTCCCGGGTCTACGACAAGGCGCATCCGCGCGCTCGGAAAAAGAAAATCTTTGATGTATAATCCCGCGCCTTCCGGTTATTGAATTTTCGGGCGCAGTCCACCGACTGGTTCGGTGTTTGCCGTTTGGCAGGCTGGACTGGAAAACAGGAAATCCTGTGTTATAACTTGTTCACGCATTCGATTGTGTCCCGGGTTATATCCTTGGCTGCTCGCCAAGGAACTTGCACCGGGAAAATTTGCCAGGAATTGGCTGGGTATTCGATGAACATTGTTCGATGATGTTGGGGTGATGGAAATTTCTAACCCGGAACTCGCGAACAGCCGTTTTTGGTCAAACAAATAAGTCATAAGGGGGGAAGCCAGGGTGGCCTCCAACTACAAGCAACGCACCTTGAAAACGACTATCACCGCTACCGGTGTCGGTCTGCACACAGGCAAAAAAGTATTCCTCACCTTGCGTCCCGCCGCTGCCGACAGTGGCATCATATTCCGCCGGGTCGACATGGAAAAGCCGATTGAAATCCGTGCTTGCCCCAGTTGCGTGGGCGAGACCAGCTTGTCCACGACCTTGATCAAGGACGGAGTCAAGATTTCCACGGTTGAGCATTTGCTTTCCGCCATGGCCGGCCTCGGCATTGATAACGCCTATGTTGATGTCAGTGCTCCCGAAGTGCCGATTATGGACGGCAGTGCCGCACCGTTTGTATTCCTGATCCAGTCTGCCGGCATCCAGGAGCAGGAAGCACACAAGCGTTTCATCCGTATCAAGAAGCCAGTCAAGGTCGAACAGGGTGACAAGTGGGCCCGGTTTGATCCCTACGAAGGTTTCAAAGTCAGTTTCAAGATCGCGTTTGACCACCCGGCATTCAGTGCCGAACACGATTCCGCCGAACTGGATTTTTCCTCCACGTCGTTCGTTAAACAGGTAAGTCGTGCGCGTACCTTCGGTTTCATGCGTGATATCGAGCAGCTTCACGCCAATGATCTCGCCCTGGGCGGCAGCATGGACAATGCCGTGGTAATGGATGATTTCCGGGTGCTGAATGAAGACGGCCTGCGTTATGCCGACGAATTTGTGAAGCACAAGATCCTCGACGCCATTGGCGATTTGTACCTGCTGGGTCACAGCCTGATCGGTGCCTTCAGTGGCTGCAAATCCGGGCACGCACTCAACAACCTGTTGTTGCGTACGCTGGTTGCCGATGAATCCGCCTGGGAACTGGTTACCTTTGACGACAAGAGCCCGGCCCCGATTCCTTATATTCAGCCATTGACTGACTCCATCGGCTGATCTGCCTTTTGTACAGAAACTGGTCTGGCCGGATTAGCATCCGGTCGCACCGGATGCGCTGCAGTCTGGCCGGGTGAGTGGTCACTCTGCTAATCTTTCCCGGTCTTTGTTTTGGTCCGGCCTTATGAATCAGCCCGCGTATTACAGCCTCAGGCAAATGTCGCCCTACCGGGGAACGGTGCAGGTGGTGGAGCGTGGCGGTTTTCGGGCATTCAGCGAAGACGGGCATCACTGGCATGTGCAATACCAGCCTGCGGGTGGCGGACGCTCCGTGTACGGCGCCTGGTCGGTTGATCGCCCGGATCGCTTGATCGATACGCCGCAGACCGGCGCCTTTCTCGATGCGCTGCGAAACCATCCGCCGGTTCCGTTTGCACCTGCCGACAGCCTGGAGCTGTGGTTGCTCGACAAGCACGAACACTTGCCCCTGGCACTGCTGGCCACGGCATTACCCAATCGAACACCGCCGCGCCTGGATGAGGTCAGCTGGCAATCTGCCATTGCCGCAAAACCCTTTGTTGCCGACAGCTTGTTGAATGAAACCGGCGAGATGCCAGGCTATGCCCATGCCGAGGTGTTGCGACGCACGATCCAGTTGGAGGCCGGTGCCATGCCGCGGGCGCAATGGTTTTTTCGAGATGAAGCCGGCGATGGTTGTGGCGATACCGGTTGTCGAATTGACGAGGAATTGCGAGGTCGATCACTGGCGCGATCCTATTTCCCGGAATTGTTGTTGCGTGAACATGGCTGGGACGATGATGCGGCGGTTCGGCTGATACAGGATTACCACGAATGGCTGGCGCCAAGGCTGTTGACTCATGATGCCCTGGTGGAGCCGACGCGGGCGTGGCTGGAAAAGGCGGCGCGGCGGCAGGCGGCGCTGGTGTATTACCTGAGAAAGGTGATGCCGGATGTTGCTGATAATGAGCAGTTCAGGGTGATGCTGGTTCAGGGCCGCCTCGAAGCCGGACTCTAGCCACATCAAACCCGCACAGTTTCCGCGGCGGCTGCCTGTCCCGGAACCAGGCTGGTATAATTTGTTCTTGTTATACGTCCCGACGTGAAGGAGTGGATTGTGGAAAGTGGTGGCGGATGTTCAATGACGGAGCCGTTTGCGCTGCGTGTTGTCGGTGACAGCATGGCGCCGGAATTTGAAGACGGGAAAATCATTATTATTGATCCCGCTATGCCGCTGGTGGATGGCATGTACGTGATCATCGACTTCCAGGGCGAAACGGTTTTTCGCCAGTATATTGAGCGCGATGGCCGGAAGTTCCTGCACCCGCTGAACGAGACTTACGAAGACCAGGAGCTGGTTGGCCCGTATTTCTCGCGTGGCGTGGTAATTCAGCGTGCCGGTCGACGCCGTGATGGCGTCAAGCATTACGAGTACCGCGAGGAGTTGTTACGCGCTCATCGGGCGGCAGTGGAATCGAAAACCGGGCGCAGTGCCGGTTGAGCCCGGTGCAGGAACCAGTTATCCATAATCACCCGGCGGGCAAACCAGGGATTGGCAATTGCCTGCCGGGCCAGCCAGAATTTCAGTTTTCCCGGTAACCACGGCAACGATGACCTGGGCACATCGTTGGCCGCAGGTTTTCCAAGACGCCGCTCAATACTGTCGACATACCTGGCCAGTGATGCCTCGGTATAATTACCGTTAGCCCTGATGATGGTATCAACCGCCAGGATCGCTGATTCAATGGCCGGCCGGATGCCTTCGCCACTTTGCGGGTAGGCAAGACCCAGCGCATCACCCATCAGCATTACGCCATCATCGATTGCGCGACGGTGTCCATGACCGTAAAGCAGGTAGGCGTGTCCGCAAAATCGCGTTTCGATATTCGCAGGCACGCGTTCACGCTCAAAAAGGTAACGCATGAACTCATCGATGTGATCAGGCAGTCGATGGTTATCTTCGCGACCAAGGCCGATATTCAGGTACTCACCCTTGCGAAACACCCAGGCATAACCTTTCAGGTCGCGACAAAAGAACAGTTCCGCCTGGTCACCCTGTACTGCACATGATTGTTGTTGTTCAGGCGTGAGCCGGACTTCCAGTTCCTGGGCGGATACCGCGCGTTCGTGTTTGCCCGGGCGGTTGCCAATGAAGCGTGAAACCGGGCATGCATGGCCGCCGGCACCGAGTATCAGCGGTGTTTCAATGACACCGTTAATGACCAAGCGATCCTGTTGACGGCTGATATCGGAGACGCGCGTATTCAGTTGCGTACGTACGCCGCTGCGTGCCAGCAGGTAGTGATCGAATTCGCGACGCCGGATGCCGTAGCTGACTACATCGTTATAGCGGGTGCTGCTTTCATTGCCATCAAGCATGCTGGTTCGAAAGCCGCGGATTTCCTGAAGGGTATGTTGTTGCCGGTATTGATCAATATCCAGTTGCAGGGACTCGATAATGGCCGGGGTAATCCAGCCGGCACAGACCTTGTCGCGGGGGAACTCGGCCTTGTCGATCAGCAGTACATCGGCACCGGCCTGCTTCAATTGCCATGCGGCGGTGGAACCGGCTGGTCCACCGCCAACGATGACAATATCTGCCGTGATCATTTTTCGGTCCGGTACAGATGATCCCGGGTCAATGGCATGGTGTTCAGGGTTGGCCTGCTGAACAGGGCCTGGAACAGTTGCAGGTCGCCGGCGGTGAATGCTGCCACCGAGCCTGCCAGGTACAGGCGCCATGCGCGGAAAAACTCCCGGTCAAACATGTTTTCGATCAGCGCCTGGTGTTCGTCGAAACGTCCTAGCCAATGGCGCAGTGTTTGCGCATAGTGCAGCCGCAGGTTCTCGATATCGAGAATGGAAAAATCCTGTGGTTCGAATATTTCCATCATTTCCGAAATTGACGGCGGGTAGGCGCCGGGGAAAATGCGTTTCTCGATCCATGCATTCATCAGCTTGGGGCGGTTGCGCCCGATGGAATGAATCAGGCCGCGGCCATCCTGTTTCAGTACGCGGTTAATGGTGCTGCCCAGCACCGACATGTTTTCAGCGCCGATATGTTCGAGCATGCCGATGGAAACAAACACGTCGTATTCGCCAGTGATATTGCGGTAGTCGTCTTCAACGTATTCAACAAGATGATCAAGACCCTGTTCCTTCGCCGCCTGTCTTGCGTAGGCGACCTGTTCACGGGAAATATTGTAGGCCTTGACCTTTACGCCGTAGTGTTTGGCCATGTAGCGCGCCAGTCCGCCCCAGCCGCACCCGGCTTCGACAACGGTTTCACCCGGTTGAAGCTGCAGCTTGCGGCAAACGTGTTCCAGCTTGGCCTCTTGTGCCTGTTCGAGCGTGAAATCCGGTTGGGCATAGTAGGCGCAGGTATATTGCATGTGCCGGTTATCCAGCCACAGCCGGTAAAAATCATTGCTGATATCGTAGTGATGATGAATATGCGTCTGCGCGTTGCGCAGCGTGTTGCGCCGCGGCTTGGGCGAGCGCAGGGTTGACCAGAATTTCTTGACCGGGCCACGGCTCTCACTGGCGTGGTTCATGGAGCCATAGATAATTTCGAAAAAGCGGATCAGGTCGCCCTTGAGCTGAATATGTCCGCTGGAGTACAGGTCGCCGAAATGTAATTCAGGGTTGCGAATCAGCTGGAACAGCGTGCCCCGGTTTCGGATGTAGAGCTCATCATGGTAGGTAAAGTGGCTGCCAGGGTGTTGCTTGCTCAAGCGGGTACCATCCCAGAGTATGATTTCCAGGTTGGGGCAGCCCAGTTTTTTCAGAATCAGGTCAACCAGGCTGTGATCCAGAGCGGTGCTCTTGCGCCGGTCGGTGCCTGGCGCTGAGTGTTCTTGATCGAGCTCGCGCCCATTTGCCCAGATAGCCTTGTCTCTTGCTCTCACGAACGAATTCCTCCCGGTTTCCTTGTGTTATTGTATTAATGTGCAAATGCCGAAAAAGCAGGAAAAACCGCTATGGCAACAGCTGAACGACGTATCCTAAAAGGATTTTTCGGTGCTGGCAACCAGCCGGGTGCGGGTGGTTTTTCCGGTCAGGAGGAGCCGCCTGGCTCCGGGCCGGTCTTGCGTCGGTAGCCCCGGGGCCGTATGGCAACGGTGTTGCTGATGCGTGCACAAAGCTGCCCGTGTTTGTCATAGTAGCCCATTTCAAAGGTGGGCGTACTGCGACCACGGGATTCCAGTTCCTTGCGGATGATTTTTTCCTGCTCAGGCGGAAAGTCAAAGCGCAGCTCCAGATCGGTCGTGGCAGGGTGCTCAAACTCGATGGTGAGTGCGCGCGTCCAGACGGCATAACCGGGAAATACCCGGGAGCAGGCTATGGCTGGAATCGGGTCGGCAACGCTGGCCTGGGAGCCGCCGAACATGGAGCCGCCCATGTTGCGTGTGAAGCGTGTTAACGGCAGCTTTACCCGGACCTTGCGCCAGTGGTTTTGCTGACTGATACGGATGCCGGTCAGCCAGAATGGCGGAAAGAATTCCAGGTCACGGCGCTTGCGGGCGCCAAAAAATCTGAGTAATCGAAACGGGTTCATGCGCCCAGTATAATGAACCTGGTGTTTGTTGTTTAGCCTGAATTCAGCAATACGAGGAAAGATTATGGATGATGAAAGATTGCCAGTGGACAAGCACGCGGTAATTCGGGTGGTTCCCTATCCCCAGGATACCAATCCCGCCGGGGATATATTTGGTGGCTGGATCATGTCCCATGTAGATGTGGCGGGCAGCATCGCTGCGTCAAAACATGCCAGGGGCAGGGTAGTGACTGTTTCCGTCAATGCATTTCATTTTCGCAAACCGGTGTTTGTCGGCGACCTGGTCAGTTGCTACGCGGACATTGTTCGGGTTGGTAACAGTTCGATTACCGTGGATGTTGAGGTATATGCTGAACGAGGCTGGCGCGAAGGCGCCAATATGGGTCAATGTCACAAGGTGACGGAAGCTACTTTAACTTATGTAGCGATTGACGATAAGCGCCGGCCACGCTCTGTTGCAAAAGACTGAAGTGCAGCGACGGTTTTTTGTTGCCCGAATAGTCTGCCGGTTGTAACTGCGATTTTCCTGGTGTGGAAGCGTATGTAGGGGCAGTTTTTGGCGTACCACTTGTTGTTTGCCGGGTGAGCCCGTTAATGGCGTTCTTGGTCTGGATGATTTCATCCAGGCTTTGCTTGAATATCTCGACCACTTCAGGCGAAAAATGCAAACCGCTCTGGCTGATGATGGTTTCCATGGCGCGATCAAGGCTCCAGGCCGGTTTATACGGTCGTTCGCTGGTCAGGGCATCAAAAACATCTGCCAGTGCAACAATACGGCCGGGCAAGGCAATTTCACCCCGCTTGAGTCCGTAGGGGTAACCGGTACCATCCCATTTTTCATGATGCGTCAGTGCTATAACGCTGGCCATTTTCATGACCTCGGACTCATGTCCCGACAGCAACTGCGCGCCGATAATAGTGTGGGATTTCATTGATTGCCATTCGTCGCCGTTTAGTTTCCCTTTTTTAAGCAGGATGGAGTCCGGGATGCTGATTTTGCCAATATCGTGCATCGGGCTGGCCTTGTAGATGACCTCGGCCTCCGCATCAGTCATGCCCATACCCCTGGCGAGAATGCGCGCGTAGCTGGACATGCGTTCCAGGTGTTCAGCCGTTTCATTGTCACGAAAATGCACCGCCGTCATCAGCCGGTTGATGGCATCTTCGCCGGCATTTTCGATGTTATGACTTTGTAGCCGGATTTTTGCATTGAGCAAGTCAATATGTTCCATGGCTTCAAGTTGACTGAAGCGCAGGCGCAGGAAGTTGGCCACTCGCGAAACCAGCTCCCGGTTGTGAAGATCCTTGAGCACGACATCGGTAGCACCAAAGTTCAATGCTTCGATTCGGGTCTCGCTGTCGATGGCGGAGGAAATGATGATTATCGGCAGGTGTTCATTACCGGCTTCTTGCCGGATGACCCGCAGAATCTCCACACCGCTCATTTCGGGCATGTTGTAGTCCAGCAGCAGCAGGTCAAACTGATGCTGGCGGTGCAGGCTATGCACTTTCAGTGCGCTATCTGTTGTGTGCACCTGGGTAAATCCGGAACTTTTGAGAAGTTTCTGGATAATAAAAAGATGATCCGAATTGTCGTCGGCTATGAGTATGCGGGCGTTTAGATAGCTTTTACTGGATATCATTCCAGGCTTCCTGATGGATTCCGTTCCGGAAATGAGTGACTCAATAGGCTAAATGTAGTGCTTAGTGATTTGGTAATCTATAAGGGGACTGTAAACGAGTTAAAATTATGGAGCCGGGTCTCGAATAACCAATCTTATGCTCCAAAAAAAAGAAATGCCGCTTAAAAAGCGGCAAAAAGAGTTGAAGGTTGGGAGGAAAAGAAAACGGTACAGTGTCGTCAGCCTTGCCCGGTTCAGGCAGCCTTGCTGGCTGCAACGGAGCGCGCCTGCTTGTGTTCGGCGTAGCGGCTGACGTAGTCGGCCAGTGAAATTCGATTCATGAAGTCATACAGGTCGGTGCTGAATTCATTCCACATGGCATGAATCGGGCTGCGGCTGCTGTGATACAGGGTATCGATCATATCAGGATCGGAAATCGGCCCCTTTTCATCGATAGCGGTAACGATATCGGCAATACTGATATCTTCAGCCGGGCGAGCCAGGCAATAGCCGCCGCCGGGACCGCGTACGCCGGAGACCAGGTCTTCCTTGCGCAGGCGGGCAAAAATCTGTTCCAGGTACGAAAGCGAAATACCCTGGTCATGGGTCAGTTCGGTCAGGGTCATCGGGCCTTTTTCGGCATTCAGTGCCAGGTTCATCATGGCGGTTACGGCGAAACGGCCTTTGCGAGATAGTCTCATTGCATCATTCTCCCCAAAAGTTCACACTCAATTCGGTTGCAGCCATATACTTGACTAAATTTGTCAACATTCTAAATTGTTGATGGATTTAGTCAAGTATTTTCTGATTACGGGAATGGGGGCGACTGTTTATCCAAGCCTATGTTTTTACGGGTCATTCTCCATAATTTCATGTAATTTGATGTTTTTACATTGTAAAAGTTTGTCAATCTCATGCTGTATGTCATAGCCGGAATCGCATTACTGCTTGCCCTGATCGGCCCGCAATGGTGGACCGCCTGGGTGATGCGTCGCCATGGCGCCAGGCGCGACGATTTGCCCGGAACCGGCGCCGAGCTGGCGCGCCACCTGCTGGATCGGTTTGACCTGAAAGACGTCAAGGTGGAACAAACCGAGCGCGGTGATCATTACGACCCGACCGCACGCACCGTGCGCCTGGGCCCCGACCACTTTGACGGCAAGTCGCTCACCGCCGTGGCCGTGGCCAGCCACGAGGTGGGCCACGCGCTGCAACATGCCCAGGGCTATCGTCCGCTGGTATGGCGAACCCGCATGGCAGTCTGGGCCGGGTCGGTCGAGCGCCTGGGTGCGGGCATGATGGTGGCAATACCGGTGATTTCGCTGATTTCAAAAAATCCACGTATGGGCTTGATCCTGCTGGCCGTCGGAATATTCAGCATGTTCCTGGCCACGCTCGTGCACCTGGTAACCCTGCCGGTGGAATGGAACGCCAGTTTTCGCCGGGCCCTGCCTGTTCTTGAAGAAGGCTACTTGTCGCCACGGGACATGCCGGCGGCACGACAGGTATTGCGCGCCGCGGCCTGGACCTACGTCGCCGGGTCGCTGGCCAGCCTGTTGAACATAGCACGCTGGATCGCTATTTTGCGTCGACGTTAATGGCCTTGTGCCGAAAACCAAGCGTGCTAGGCTTGGGCCCGGAAACACGACAAGAATAACCTGCAACCATTACGAACTTCGGAGCGATCATGCGCAGCGATACGCCTCAGACCATATATCTCAAGGACTACCAGCCACCGGCATTTCTCATTGATACCGTCGATCTCGAATTTGATCTTGGCGCTGACTTCAGCACGGTGAGTTCCGCGCTGGTGTTGCGCCGTAACCCGGAGGCTGCCGACAGCAACGCGGCGCTGGAGCTGGACGGTGAAGACATGGAGCTGGTCAGCGTTACCCTGGACGACAAGCTGCTGGATGCAGCGGCGTACCAGTTGAGCGAAGAGAAACTGGTCATTGCCGATGTACCGGATGCGTTTACGCTGAAGATCGTGACCCGCATCAAGCCGCAGCAAAACACGCGGCTCGAAGGCCTGTATATGTCCGACGGCATGTATTGCACCCAGTGTGAAGCCGAGGGCTTCCGTCGTATTACCTATTATATAGATCGTCCCGATGTGATGGCGAAATTCACCACGTCCATTACCGCCGACAAGGGCGCCTACCCGATCCTGCTTTCCAACGGCAACTGCATTGATAGCGGCGACCTGGATGGCGGTCGTCACTGGGCAAAATGGGAAGACCCGTTCAAGAAGCCGTCCTACCTGTTTGCGCTGGTAGCCGGTGACCTCGATTGTCTTGAAGATACCTATACGACCAGCAGTGGTCGCAAGGTGGACCTGCGCATCTACGTGGACCGGGGCAACCTGGACAAGACCGACCACGCCATGGCATCGGTCAAGCACGCGATGAAATGGGACGAGGATGTGTTCGGTCTCGAGTACGACCTGGATATCTACATGATCGTGGCGGCCAATGCCTTCAACATGGGCGCCATGGAAAACAAGGGCCTGAATATTTTTAACTCCGCCTATGTGCTGGCGCGACCCGATACCGCCACCGATGTTGACTACGAAGGTATTGAAGGTGTTATCGCCCATGAATACTTTCACAACTGGACCGGTAACCGTATCACCTGTCGTGACTGGTTCCAGTTGAGTCTCAAGGAAGGGCTGACCGTTTTTCGTGACCAGCAATTCACCGCGGACATGACATCACACCCGGTCAAGCGTATTAGCGACGTGCGCATGTTGCGCGCCCGCCAGTTTACCGAGGATGCAGGCCCCATGGCACACCCGGTGCGACCTGATTCGTATGTCGAGATCAACAACTTCTATACTGTAACCGTGTATGAAAAAGGCGCCGAGGTAGTGCGCATGTATCATACCTTGCTGGGCGCCGATGGTTTCCGCAAGGGCATGGATCTCTACTTTCAGCGACACGATGGCCAGGCGGTAACAACCGATGACTTTGCTGCGGCCATGGCCGATGCCAACGGTTTTGATGTCAGCCAGTTCCTGTTGTGGTACCAGCAAGCCGGCACGCCGAGTCTCACGGTGACCGGCAGCTATGATGACAAGAACAAGACCTACAGCCTGACCATGAAACAGCATTGCCCCGATACGCCGGGACAAAAGGGAAAGAAACCCATGTTGATCCCGGTGGCCATGGGCTTGCTCGACAAGCAGGGCAAGGACATGGCGCTGCAACTTCAGGGTGAAGCCAGGCCCGGTGCTACCAGCCGTATCCTGTCGCTGACTGAAGCGGAACAGGTGTTCACGTTTGTCAATGTCAATGAAAAGCCGTTGCCATCATTGCTGCGCGGTTTTTCGGCACCGGTCAAGCTGGATGTTGATCTTGATGACACCGAGCTGGCTTTTGTTGCCGGCCATGACAGTGACGCCTTCAATCGTTGGGATGCCGGGCAAAAACTGGCCGAGCGCATCCTGCTGCGCCTGGTTGATGCAAGCAAGCACGACAACCCGTTGCAGGCGGAGCCGTACTTCATTGAGGCCATGCGCAACACGCTTGCCGACAGCTCGCTGGACCAGGCGCTGATTGCCGAGGCAATGATCTTGCCATCCGAGGCGTATCTTGCCGAGTTGTGTGATGTGGCCGATCCCGATGCCATCCACCAGGCGCGCCAATTCCTGCGTTCGGAAATCGCCGCGCAACTGAAACCGGAACTGGCGGCCATGTATGAAAAAACGGCAACCACGGACCCGTATCGATACAACGCTGCCGAGGCCGGTCGCCGACGCCTGCACAATGTTTGTCTTGCCTATCTCGCCGAGACCTATGAAGACGAACAAATCCAGCGCTGTTACCAGCAATTCCAGGATGCCGACAACATGACTGACCAGTTGGCGGCCATGGGTGCATTGAGTAATTGTGATGTGCCGGAGCGCGAACATGCGCTGGCGGAATTTTATGAGCACTGGCAAACCGAGCCGCTGGTAGTAAACAAGTGGCTCAGCATCCAGGCCATGTCACATCGACAAAATACCATGGCCGAAGTGCACAGGCTGATGGATCACCCGGCGTTTGATATCAAGAACCCCAACAAGGTGCGCGCATTGATCGGCACGTTCAGTCATGGCAACCCGGTGCGCCTGCACGACCGCAGTGGTGAAGGCTATCGCTTCCTGGCTGACCAGGTACTGGTATTGAATGAACTCAACCCGCAAATCGCCGCGCGACTGGTATCGGTATTCAATCGCTGGCGCAAGTACGACGACGACCGGCAGTTGCTGATGCGCGCCGAACTGGAGCGCATCCTGGGTGCCGGCAAGCTGTCCAAGGACGTATACGAAATTGTCTCCAAGGCGCTGGGCTAAAGGCCGGTGCGGCCATGCCGGCAGCATCATCATGCTGCTGGCACTGTTGCCGGTATCCGTATTCGCCGCAAGCCGTGATGAAGCGATCACGCTGAAGAACTGGATAACGCACCCGCGCATCCTTGAGGTCAAGAGCCTTTATCGTGAAACAGCTGAAGGCATCAAGTCAGGTGTGCTGATCGTCGAGAACAGGCAATACGACATCACGTCATCATCGTGTGGCACTAACCCGATTCGCAGCCATCGGCTGGTCAAGGACAAAGCCGGCAATATCAGGATGTATGGCCGGGTAGAACTCGCCAGCGGCGGCGAACCGCTGACCATCGATCGCTACTACGACACCGGTGGCGCCTTACGCTTTGTCACCATCGGCACCATTATGGCCAGCCATCGTATTTATCTGGATGAAACCGGCAAGGTGTTCTGGTCCCTCGACAAGGACTTCGTCAAGTATCGCCAGGCCAAATTCTCCAACCAGGACCGCGAGACAAAACCATTGAAGGCAGAAGCAGCAGGCAAGCTGTTTGACGAGAAACAGGCGTGCCCATTGAAGTAGACCATGTGAGATAACAATGAAAACCGTTACGTTTGCAAACAAAACAATTATACCAACCAAGATCGTATGTATCGGCCTTAACTATGTCGATCACATCAAGGAACTGAACAACCAGGTGCCGACGCAGCAGGTGTTGTTCATGAAGCCCAACTCCGCAATTGGCGACGAGCTGGTCGCAGACCCGAAGGATGTTATCCATTATGAGGGCGAAGTCTCGCTGCTGGTGGAAGGCGGGCGTTATACCGCGGTGGCATTTGGTCTGGATCTCACCAAGCGTGACCTGCAATCGAGTCTGCGCAAGCAAGGACATCCGTGGGAACGCGCCAAAGGTTTTGATGGCGCTGCCGTGTTCAGCAAATTTGTCGAGTTTGATGGTGACGTAACCGGTTTGCGGCTGGAGCTGCATATTAACGACACGCTGGTTCAGTCAGGCGGTTACGAACTGATGATAAACAAACCCGAAGACATCCTGACGGAAGTGCAGAGTTTCACGACCCTGAACGACGGTGACATCATTATGACCGGCACACCGCAAGGCGTCGGCCCGATGGTTGCCGGTGACCGTTATGTTGGCAAGGTGTTTAGTGGTGATGAGTTGCTGGTTGAGGCGGAGTGGGTGGTGAGGTAGACACCGGTTTAATTTTTTCTGTAAGAACGTCATTCCTGCGAAAGCAGGAATCCAGGGAAGGAAATATGACGAAGCCGGTTTTGTATATTCTTGCAAGTCGCAGAAATGGAACCTTATATACCGGTGTCACCAGCAATCTGGTGAAAAGAGTTTATGAGCATAAGAACGGCCTGGTAGATGGTTTCACAAGGAAATACAAGATACATCTACTTGTCTACTATGAAGCCCATGAATCAATTGAAGCAGCTATCACGAGAGAAAAGCAAATCAAGAAGTGGAAGCGTAGCTGGAAATTGCAACTAGTCGAAAGAACCAATCCCTTATGGGAGGATTTGTGGAGCACTATCATATAGTTTCTGGATTCCTTTCCCATAGAACCTCTTCGGGGTTCGTTATGGGCGCCTTCGCTTGAGGCTCCAGGCGTCCGCAGGAATGACAGATGGATATGCCCCGACTTGGAGAGCGCTTGGTTAACGACTAATCGCGTAGATTGTAGGCGGTAATTCTGATAGGTGTGAGAGTGGTAAGAACTTTTCTCACTGGTAGAAAAATGACTGTCAATAAAGATGTTTCGATTCGGCCTATGTCATTGTTGGATCAAGCATCCATGGAGCAGCTGTTTGCTGATAAGAGGATCTACACGAATTTTGGCCAAGGACCCCTGTCAGTTGATGAGGTCAGGGCAAGCGTGCGAAGAAACGTAGAGAAATGGAAGATCGGGCTCTTGGGTGCTCATGTCATATGTTATCGGGAAAAAGTAGTTGGGAAGCTGATTTTATTTCCAAATGCCAATCAGGAGCATGAGTTGGGGTATGTTGTACATCCTGATTATTGGGGCAAGGGCGTTGGTAGTGAAGCCGCACGACTCGGGATAAAATATCTCGCCGACAATAATATAACCAAAATTGTTGTGGCGTATTCCAGGAAGTCAAATTTTCCATCTATTGCGATATTGAATGCTTTAGGTTTTGAAAGGATTGGCGAGGAAGAAGTAGACGGGGATGTCGTTCTACAAAAATTCATATTGGTTATTGCCAAATGAAGTTTATTGCCCCCGGAAATATAAGGCCGTCGGGAACGAGAGTGAGCGCCGGAAGTCGCAGGATTTGTTTGCTGTAGGGAGTGCTTTTACCCGCGACATTCTGCCCGTGCCGAGAAGTGATGAAAAATCCGCTCTTGTGAATCCCCTGTTCGAGCCCGAGTCGCGTTTTTCAGCGACCGGCGAGTTGGATGCACAAAAGGAATTTTTTATTGCTACGAGGATCAATCACGGGCAGCTGGAGCAATGGCTTTGGTGACTTTTGCCGAAACAAAAGTCACCCGCCGTGCGGGCGCGGGAGCCCGCTTTAATATCCT
>JAOUOD010000009.1 GCA_029880545.1 Gammaproteobacteria bacterium
GATCATTACAACCATGTCAGGCCGCACAGTTCACTGGATTATATGACACCGGTTGCCTATGCAAATAATGCAGCTTAAGATGAATATTCTCTACTTGGTCGTGGTACTAAGCCGGGGGAAAGGTCACCCAAGCTTCGTGTTTTCCAAACCCGGCCTGCAGAAAGCCGGCATTACTTTCGTAAACCGGGCTTTTCGGATCCGGTAACCGGGGCCTAAGGCTGGAAGCTGGGCAATTCTGAGGACTTAATGGCTTGTTATTAATGGTTTGGGCAGGTCCGACCCCGTGCTGATCAGACCCCGTGCTGATACTTTGTTACAAATCGGTTACGCGGGTCTGACCGCGAGCGGTGACGAACTGTGATCACAAAATATTCTTTCGCTCTTTTTGTTTTACCAAATAATATTTGCTGACTTATTCAAGTAAAGCAGCACCCTTCTAATATTATTAACAACAATATCCAAATATTGATCTTGGTCAACTCTAGGCCTTACGCTATTACGCTCTGTAATACTTTTTGTCCCCCGATATTGAATTGTTAGACGATAACAATTTCCATCTTCTTCGGGCTCACCAACTACATTTACAGAATCTGTAATTTCCAAAGTTTGGAATAAATTAACAACCTCATTTGTGTTTAGTCTTAATGTTCTCATCTTGTTATATATCCACTTACCGCCCTCGCTAAATATCATATTTGTTCTCATCATGGACTCTTCGTTAGATAGACTAATTAATGAATAATTGTATTCTGCCCACCCAACGCCTATTGATTCCAGCAGTATATAATCCATGCCTTCTTTTATGAATTTTCTATCCAGATCGGCCTTGGCTGGCCCAGACATATGGCACTTCAGCTTGCCGATACTGTCATTTAGCGAAATCTGGTCATTATTCCTATCGTCTTTAACCTCAATATCATAATATTCATTGTACCTCGACGCACATCCCGCTAATACCACTATGGCAATAATTGTAGCGCCAATGAATTTATCAGAAAAATTAGTTTCCATATAATGTTGATGTCTCTAAGGGCATGTTAGAATATCTAGTTCTATCACCATACAGACCCAGATCCCTTCTAACTCTATTCTCCGTTAGAACCGCCTCCTCCTCTGAAAAACGAATGTTGGATTTCTTATTTGTATCTCTATTTAGTGTGCCCCTGTTATGGTCATCTAGATGATGCAATTCATGACCGAGAACTGACAACGGAGTGGAGTCATCTGCTCCAGGCATTAAATCCAGCTGGCCCGGTGACCACTGGGGATCAAAATAAAAAGTACTACCACTTCCAACGCCATGTGTTTCTGCGTTATTACGATTAGCGGGTATTGCTTCTGGTCCGCCAGCACGTTTACGAACAGCAAATACATGTTTCGACTTTTCTAAATCTCTAATGACAACTGACATGGTCGGAGACGAATTTGATAAAATATTCAGCATTGATCGAAAATTATTTTCAAAATTTGGATCATTAAATTGAAACTGCTCCCCATCCGGATCAATATATTTATACGGATTATTGGCTGCGTAAGAATATCGGTTGAAAGTATGATGGTTGCCTTCCTGGTAATGGACAGGATCCGTACTCAGAAACCGTCCTATCGTAGGATCATAATACCTTGCTCCCATGTAAGTGAGGCCAGTATTGCTGTCTTCCGGGTGGCCGGTGAAATAGCGGGTATTGGTGGCACTATTGGGTTCCTTGAGTCTTCTGAGACCGTAGGATTCATAGGATTCCCGCCAGAGTACGGTACCTGTTTCATCCGTAGCGGCTTCCGGAGAGCCCAGGGCATTGGTGTGATAATAGGTGACGGTTTCAAGGGCATGGGCGGGAGTGGCGAGACTCATGCCCAGGGCCAGGAACAAGGTCAGTGCCAAGACCAGGCCAGATGGCAGGCACCGTGCAACACCGCAGTGATCTGCCCTGCCTGGGAATGAACGAAGACGGATGGGTCGGTTCATGGGAGTCTCCTGGAAGCCTATTCTGGGCGGTTACGGGGTTCAGGGCAAGGGCGCCGGCTTGTTGTCAGCCGGGGTAATGGGCTTTTTGCGCTTACCGGGAGGTATCGGCGCCAACGTCATGCCCCTGCCAACACGCGGAGGAAGCGCCGCCGCAGGCACCGCAGCAGGTTTGGCTTTTTTGGTTACCGGCTTGGCAATCTCACCCGCCTGGATGTTTTTGATTTGATTGATGACAGACTGGCCGGGGCAGGCATCAGCTGCTCGTAATACACGCTTATAAATTAGCCTAGAACTTGCCCACCAGGTTCACAAACCAGCCCTGGCTGTCGTAGTCGAGATCGGTGAGATCGTCGGAGAAGTCGGTGAAGTTATAACCGGCGCCGAACCTGACATGGTTGCCCATTTGCCGGTAGAGCCCGACCAGTGCACCGCTGCGGCTGTCGCCAATATCCGGCTGGGAAAGCTTGCGGCCTTCCAGCATCAGGTCCCACTTGTGGACGAAGTGCCAGTCCACGCGAGCAATGTACAGGTCCGCGCTGTTGGCAAAGAATACCGGGTCAACACGATCCAGCGCAACTTCACCCTCGCGATGACCGTACTTGGCGCCGATGCTCCAGCGACTGGTCAGGTCATAGGTGATATCCAGAGAAACAATATTACTCTTCTGAATGTATTCCACCGCAGTGTTGGCCACGGTGACCTGGTCCGCTGCCGGCAGGTTATAGAAATACGTATACTTGGCCAGTACATTCAATCGATCATTATCGATCGGCCTGTAACCGTAACCGAGCACCGCCTCGGTAAAGTTGCCATTGTAAAATTCACCCAGGCTGCTTTCGCTTTCCGAGTAATTGACCTTGCCGATCAGTCGCGAGCTGGGCGTAAACTGGTACTTGAAGGTATTGCGCGTCAGCCAGGTGGTGCGCTCGGTTGTCGTGGTATCGGCCTGCTCGGTTTCATCAACACGATACTCAAAGGCGCTGGACAGCTTGATGGCATCCTGGCCATAACCGACGTTAAAGCCATAGGCCTGGCGCTTGGTCAACGCGCCGGTGGTATTGTCTTCCAGTGAGCCGACATCAATCCGGGCGCCGAGATTCCACTTGTCAGCCGGTACCAGGTCAACACCAACCGTACTGGTCAGGCCGGTGGGCACGTCACCGTGAGTGTATTTCTCTTCGGCGTATACACTGGCGCTGTCCGAGTACCTGGTCTTGAAGCCCGTCGCCACGTTACCGCGGCGTGACCGCACGCCGTTGTCGGCTCGTTCATCGCCCAAGGTATAGTTGGCGTACAAGGTGGTGGTATCGGTATACAGGTACTCGGTGCCCAGTTTGCCGGCACCACCCAGGTCGCCGCCAGAGGCTTCGGCGCTGAACTTGAACCGGTCACTGGCACGGTAAGAACCGCCAACACCGGTACGATCATTTTCTTCACGATTGCCCGTGGTCTCTACCGTGCCCTGGGTAAACAGGTAGGCATTCCATTTTTCCATGGAATTGTAATCCACGCGCAACAACGCATCGCTGCGCTCACCCTGCTTCTGGGTCAGCGGCACCACCGGCGAGTTATCGACGCGCTCATCCTCACGATAACCAACACTCAGTTTCCAGTTGGCATTGATGCTGTAGTCTATATTGGTTTCGGTTGCCGACGTCTCCAGGCCCTGGTCTACCGTCTTGGTATCGGATTTGATCTTCACCTGTATCGACTTGGTCACCGGCAGACTGGCGGCAACACCGGATTGCTCGGTATCGGTCAGCGCAACGATACCGGGCGATGAATATCCCGCACCGACTTCCTGCTTGTAGCCGGTAATGCTGCCGTTATAGCCGTCAAACAGTTCACCGAGGCCAATGCTGGCGTCCACGCGGCTGGCATCCGCGGTAACATCGGTACCGGCTGGTTGCGCCACCTGGCCAAAGCCGTAACCACCATCACTGGAGACCATGGTTTCCGGACCGAGGCCGACGCTGGTTGCGTTTTGTACTTTCAGCCACGTACGCGCGCTCTTGCGCAAGGTGACGTCCGTACCCTGCAAGCTTGATGTCGTGACACCATCATCGGTTTCGGTGGCAGTGACGCCAATCTTCACATACTCACCCAGCCAGGCATGACTGCGGCCACCGGTAATCACGGTATCGATTTCTTCAAAGCCGGGCGTATATTCATAGCGGACAACGAGATAGGCATGATCACCGGCGCTGCCGCCGGTATTGATGAGCATGCTGTCACTGGCAAAGGCGGAAAGCGGTTCGGACAGCATGATGCGACCCTGGATGTAATCGATATCATAATCCAGTGCCGCGCTGAGATTCTTGACGCCGACAACCATGCCCGAATCCTTGTCACGAATTTCGATACGCACACGATCAGAACCCATGAGAATATCCTGGTGACGCATGAAGTACAGCGATCCACCGGTGCCACGGAACTCGTCACGACCGGCTATTGTGCCGGGATCAGCAGCAAAGCCATCAAGACTGAAATACTTTTCGCCGAAGCTGGTAGCGCCATCAGTTTCGTAATGCAGGTTGGCGCCATACAGGCCGCGATCCACGTGTGCCAGGTCGTTGTCGGTATAACTGCTCTTGAAATTACCCCAGAGCAACTGGTTCTTGTTCTTGTTCAGCTTCAGGTAGAACTTGCCCAGTGTGGGCGCACCCTCTTCGACCGTGCCGTCATCACCGTAGGTCGGGTAGTAGTAATCCGAATCCATGCGACGGAACAGCGCATCCGGTGACTTGTCGACAAAGTTGCTGAACATGTCATCTACCGGGCCTTCACGGGTATCGGCACTGGTAGTCAGTTCCCAGTCGGTCCAGAACTTGCCCTTGGCATACCAGGCAACACGACCATCGACCGCCAGGTCGTTGTCGTAATGGGTCTCATCACCGGTGACCAGCCTGGCCGGACCATTGGTGTTGTCCTTGCTGGCTGTAACGTCAGCAATGCCGACGTAGAACCATTCGCTGGAATCCAGCTTCAGGTCACGCAGGAACAGCTCACCGCCACCATTCTGGTCGAGCACCGCCACTTCCAGCGTATGCAAGCCAACCGGGATGATTTCCTCGAATACAAACTTGCCGTCCTTATCAAGCGGTGCCGCGCGCCCGGCCACCCAGACGTTATGACCTGCAGGGATATCGGCGCCATTGACCTTGATCGTACCGCCGGCCTTGTTGATATTTTCCAGCGCCAGGCGGTTCTCGCCGTACCCGGCCAGCAACTCTTTCGCGGCATCACGATCGCGCACGCCCGGTTCCTGCATGTCCACTACCCACATCGGTTGAGCGCGGGTCTCATCAAATCGCCCGTTGCGATCATAGGCGCGTATCACGAATTGCAGTTCACGCCCCGGTGCCTGGTAGTCCGCAAAGTTGGCGCGCCATGTCGCCAGGCCCTTGGCATCCACCGGCGCAATCGCCAGCGGCGTATCACGAACGGACTGGGCCTTGTCAAAAATCCGGACCTCGGCCTTGTCAATAAAGGCCGGGTAATTGCTGTACAGCCTGAATTGCACTTCGTCTTCAAAGTGTTCGGTTTCCGGCAGATCGCTGAAACGGATGGTATGCGGCCACGCGGTAACATTCAGACGCGGCTTGAGTTCAAGACCATCATAACGCAGCTGAACCCTGGCCTTTTCCAGCGAGGTGTCAGTGCAACGCTGCACATCCTGGGAACTCTTGTTGGGATCATGCAGTGGCTTGCCGTCAACGGTAATGCGCATCAGGTTAAGCATGTACGGATCCTTGAGCGTCACTTCGCGCTTGAAGCGGGTGACTTCCAGGCCCTCTTCTTCCTCGGCCGATGCCAGGTCATCATAGACCGCCTCGATCAATACATAGGAAGCGCCGCTGTTGCCAAAGCCCTTGTTGACTACATCTTCGGACTGCACCGAGCCGCGACCTTCGTGCTCCACCTGCTTGTCAGTGAGCTTGAGTTCTTTCTGCACCAGCTCCATGACCCGTCGCGCGCGGGCGGCGGACAGGCCGATATCGTCGCCATAAACCATGGCAGTACGACGATCGAGGCGCTCGTTACCGGTAAAGCCGACAAAGCGCAGGCGTGCATTGGACTTGCCCTGCAGGCCACGCATAATCATGTTGATCTGGCCGGCGTAGTTCAGCGGCATCACCGGCTTGCCCTTGTCAAAGTAGACAGGCTGCACGTTGCCTGCCGGCGGATCATAAACACGCGTTACGGTTTCTGCTGCTGCCTGCTCCGGGCACACCTGCGGCTCATCCGGCAATTCCTGCAAGGCATCGTCATACCAGAATTCCACTTCAACGCGACGGTTCTGGGCGCGGCCACGCTCGGATTCGTTAGAGGCGATGGGGAATGCTGAACCCTTGCCATCACTGCTGATGGCGCGATTGGGCAGCCTTAATGCTTCCTGTACCGACAGCGCAACCCGGCGGGCACGCGCCTTGGACAGTCCATCGTGCGTACCATAGATCCTGGCTTCGCGACCGGTAAGCGAGATGCTGTCGGTATGACCGATCAGCTTGATAGCGATGTTGTCCTTGCCTTTCAGGTTGCCCATGGCACGGGCAACTTGATCAATGAAATAGTCCGGCACACCGGTAGTGCCTTCCTGGAACTGCAGCGGTGGAACCAGGTTGCGTATACGCGCGCGCTTGGAGTGACCTTCCTTGTAGCGCAACTTGCACACGGTCTCGATGCGGCACACCTTGATGCGCGTCATCTCGGCGGCAACGACTACATCTTTCTCGACCATCTTCTCGTTGATCTCGTCGTACCAGACCTGCACCTCCACGCGACGGTTTTTCGCGCGACCGGCTTCAGTCTTGTTGTCCGCCAATGGCTGCTGTTCACCGACACCATCATAGGAAATGGCCTCCGGCGGCAACTTCAGCGCACGCTGGAAGTATTCCGCTGTTGTGCCTGCGCGTTCGCGCGACAGGCCGGCATTGTTGCCGTACTTCTGTTTCAGCTTGCCCGACAGCTTGACGTCATCCGTATGACCAATAAAGTGCAGGCGCACGTTCTTGCGATCCTTGACCTTGTTCAGCGCCTCGCGCAGCAGCGCCACGTAATTCTCGGGGATCTCGGCCTGGCCGGACTTGAACAGGATCGGCGGCACCACGTTGGTCAGTTTCTTTGTGATCACTTCCTGCTCGAGCACGTTCTTCTTCTCAAGCTTGTCTTCTGCCTGGTCCACTTCCTTAAGCTTCCAGTCCGCTTTCTTTTCGTCTACGGACAGGTGTTGCTCCTGGTTGGGTTCGATGCCTGCGTTGACCTTCAGCGCATCAGACTCCTTGACCAGGACAGGCTCATCTTTTTTCGCGCTGACTGTTTCGGCGTTGACAGCAAGTGGTGCCAGGCTCGCCAGCGCAATCACAAGCATGCCCATCCTGTTGCGCCAGCAACCGGACAGGTCAGTCATGATCATTCTGTTCATCCTGTTCAACATTCCTGCTCTCTTTGCTATCGCGCCGGTCTGCCGCGGCGCCAGAATATTTCGGTTTCAATAGTCAGCGCATCACAACACTTTTGTTGCTCACGCAGCTTTTCGATCGCATCCCTTATCGCTTCAATACGATCACTTGCAAGACCACTGGATTCAGTGTCGCCAAGATACGAAATTCGCAGAATCGCCGGACCCTTGGCCAGTTCCTCGATCAATAGATTCAATCTCGGCTTCCATTGCAGGCGCATCTCGGTACTGTTGTTCTCGAATACCGGGTCGGCCACATCCAGGCGAATCACCCGGTGAATGCTGGCGCCGAAACTGAATTTAACCATCTTGCCCCGGGTAACACGCTGGACACGCGGGTTCTCGGTAACAATGCGATAGCCGCTTGGCAAGCTGCGCTCATCCACCTTGAGAATGAAGTTGGAACCACGCGCTTCGTTGGGTACCGCGGCGCAGGTTATATGGAACCGGCCATGAGCATCAGTCTTCATGATCAGGCCGCGTGCACTGACCACGCGCACATTGGCGATACCGTTTTCGCCACTGTCCTGGTAACCGTTGAGATTACGGTCATCAAATACCTTGCCGACAACATCGGTGCAGTCAAAGGTCGGGTCCGGTACGACACGCACCGTGGCTATTGCCTCCTGCGCCGCAGACTGGTTGCTGATGTTGTCCCAGACATTAGCCCGGTTGACATACTCACCTTCTGTAACACCGGAGCCAACTACCAGCAACAGCTTGATCACATGCTGGGTATTGGTATTGATCGACATGTTGGCCCAGGTGAGATCACGACCATTGATGGCGGGCTCCTGGGCCACTCCATCAATGCGCGCCGAACCTTTCACATACTGGAACCCGGCCGGGAACGTATCGATGATATTTACGTTGGGCAATGCGCCGGCCAGCGAGTTGGTCGCCGTAATCGTATAGGGCACCAGCTGGCCACGGCTGACATTCAGTATGCCGGCAGTCTTGGTAATGGTAACCGCGTTGGCCAGGTCCGGATCAATAGGAATATGGTTATTGAACAGCTGGCTGTTGCGCGGACGATCAACCGGATTGACACCGTCCAGCGTCAGGTGCAGGTAGTAACTGGTGCCCGGACCGGCAGCGATGGTCTGGGCCGGCGCAAACTCGGAACCCTGGGCTTCACACTCGGTCGTACCGGCGACCGCGTCGGCGGTACACACGGGAACTGAATACGGCAAGGTACTGCCGTCAGTAGTCGGCGGTATGACCACTGACGGCGAAGCACGGTAACTGCCGCCCGCCGGCAGACCGACATCAATAATATAATCAGCTCCAGGCGGACACGCCGGGTCACTGAAGTTAACATCGAATTTGTAGTAGCCATTCGCAAGTGTTACCTGCCCCTGCTGACCGGCATCATCAAAACAACCGGCCGGCAATGCGGTACTCGTTGTCGCGTTGAGCATGGTCAGGGTCGCGCCGGGAACCGGTACGCGGATCACCGAATCGTAGACCACACCATCGGGATCGATGGGCATATTCATTCCTGGCGTACTGGTACCGGGACCAAATGCGATGTCCGATATACGTTGAAGATTGTTGGTGAACGGCGAATCCGCCAGGCCCAGCAAGGCCGTATTGGCGCCAGCTGTCGGTTCGCGGAACCGGATTTCATATGTATCACCGGTCGGGTTACCGTAAATCAGATTCGGTTCGAGCCCGGTAACCTGCCAGGCACCGGCTACATCCGTGGTCGCCGTGACCAGCAATGCCCCGTTTCGATACACATCAACCAGCCATCCGGACAATGGCAGCTCGGCAGCGTCCATCACGTTATCAAAATCAGCATCGTGCCAGGCAACACCATTCAATGCACCAACGCCGGTCACATCAACAATATCTATGGTGGGATCATCATCAATGGGTGTACCCGGATCATCCGTCGGCTCTGGCACCAGGATGCCACCGTTGGCACCATCGCCGCTGACGACGCCCTGGTTCGAAATCACCATTCCGGCAACAGCCGTCGGCGTCACCACGACGTCAAAGGTGATCGTTGCCGTATTATTGGCGGCTGGATCCGGATCGGCTCTCATGAATCCTGGCGTTGTATTTTCCGGCGCATTAATCAACATGCCGGCTTCCAGTGCCGAAACGCCGGCAGCCGGGTCCGCTACCGTCGTACCATTCAGTGATGTACTGCCCGGCACATAACTTGTATTGGCCGGGATGGAATCCTGCAAGGTGGTGTTGATCGAATCTTCACCTGCCACGTTCTTGACCGTAATGGTATAACGCAGGGTATCGCCCGCTGCCAGGCTTGCCGGGTCGCCGGTAATATCGTCGGACGTTTTCCACACTTCCAGCACCGGCGCCGAGGTAATGGTTATGGGTGTCGGATCTTCGTCACCGTTTACTGCCGGGTCATCAACGCCATTGGTGTTGGGATCATCACTGTTCCATACACCGGTGACAATGGAATCCATCTGCGCCTGGTTCAACACAACCGTGGCGTTTGGAATAATGCCGGCAAGCGTAATTTCAAATTCGATCAGAACCGTATCATTGGCCCCGCCTGATGGATCGAGGTTCAGCCCGCGAACATCCACCAGGCCGGTGCCATTGGCGCCGCCATTGGGATCGGTATTGGTAATATCGGCAGTAGCCGGGTAAGTCACCAGGCTAAGACTGCCGGGAACAAACCATGGCGAGCTGTTCAGTGCATCCAGCTCATCCCGTATTGTAAAATCAAACAGCGGCGCACCACTGACATTGGTTGCCAGGATACTGTAGCGCAACACATCGCCCGGTGTTGCCGTTGTCGCCGGACTGGTTGCGGTGGTGACGTTGGCCACGGTTTTCTGGAACAGGATAACCGGAGACAACGTGTTCAACGTGTGGGCATCTTCGTGATCCAGGACACCGGGCGTACCGTCGGTGAGAACACGCGTATAGGTACGAATCTGTCCCGTCGCACCTGCACCATTGGTATTACCGCTGAACCACTCGGTTGCGCCGGCGATATTGGTCAACACCGTGCCTTGCGGGTTATCAAGATCCAGCGTTGCCTGGTAACGAATGAGCAGGCGGTTATCGGCAGGTATGGACGCGGCAGCAGACAAGCCCGTAAAGATCAACGTACACGCCGGCGCTGCCTGGAAGGTCACCGTATAGTCGGTGCCGGGCGTCAACACCGGTCCTGCTGGTGTTACACCGTCAGCCAGGAATCTCTGCGCAGTAATATTGGTCGGTGCTGTATCGCACATGCCGCCCGGTGCCGGATCAGGCAATACGTCCTTGATGGTAACGTCCCAGGCAGTACCACTTCCGGCATTATGAATATTCAGTGTAAACACATCCGGCACACCGGGTACCATCTGCACCGGTCCGCTCTTCTCCATGGTGACATTGTCCGGACCGATAATCTGCATGTCCGGTGTCGTATCACCACCGCCTGGTCTACGGGTAGATGAATCATCGTTGACCTGGTTATAGGTGTAGGTAGCGGTATTATTGAAGAACAGTCCGGGCACATTGGTGGGTGTATCCATAACCAGTACAGCAATATCAATGACGATTTGCTCACCTGCCGGAATATCAATACCGATACCGGTATCTTCAATTACCAGGTTGGTAAGCGTGCCCGTATTAACCGGCACCCAGGGCTGCGAGCCCGAAACCTTGGTAACGCTGACAAACTGCAGATCGGCGGCCGATGCTGCCAGGTTATCGAGAATACGAACATCGTTGAGCGCCACCGACATCGGCGTAGCCGGTACCGTAACGCGGTAGCTGAATACTTCACCTACTGCGACGGTAGTCACCGCCGGATTCTGCTTGCTCAGTGCGTTGGGTGCCGCCGTTGTCAGTGTAACGGACGAAGTATTGGTCGGGCCATATACCTGGCGAACTCCTGTTACACCACCGACACTCGGAATCGCCTCATCATCCAGGGAATAATAGGTCTGAACCTGCGCCTGGTTGACAAGCGTCATGCCGGCACCAAGAGTAGGATCGGCCTGTACACGGTAAACAATACGCAAGGTGTCACCGGCCGGAATGGTATAGGCGTTGGCATTACCCGTATCAAAATTCCAGGTCGCAACGCCCGTGGTGGCGTTATACGCTGGCGCCAGGTTTGGCAACACGGTGCCGGCCACAACCAGCGATGTGCTGACCATGGTAATCGTGGCGGCGCCATTGCGCAGACCGACCGGAACGATATCCCTGAGCACCACGTCGTAGGCCGGTGCCGCACCGGTATTATTGATATCAACGGTATAGGTTATCAGCTCGTTGGCATCAATAACTGTGTCGCCACCGGCAGGCGCCGCGGTCTTGGCAACATTCAGCACAGGTTGCAATACGGTCAACGTAGCGCTGGCCGTTTGGGTTACCGGTCCACCGGCGGACGTGTAATTGAAATTTGCGGAATTGGGTAACAGTACCGGGTTAACCTGGGTCAACGCATCATTCAGCACCCTGGCGCGATAGACAATTACGAAATCATTATTGGCCGGATTATTGTCTCCGGCGTTGATAATATTGCCTACGGTCCACGTTACCGTAGTCGGTCCCGTCTGTGCGTTCCCTGTTACTGTCGGCGCGGCTATGTCAGCATGACTGAACGGGGCCACGGCGGAATACGGTGCTGCCGTGTCGCCGTTAATACTTACCACCCGCTCGAACTGCAAACCTCGCGGCAGGCCGTCCACTACAGATACCGCCTGCAGCGCGCCCTCCTGCAATGTCAGGCGAATTTCGTAATCAATAACATCGCCAATACGAACCGTGTTATCCAGCGGCGCCCAGGTCTCACTGACAATGGACTTGGTAACCGAGTTGGTGTCCGGTATTGTCAAGGTAGTGGTAACCGGTGCGGTGAAGTAGTCATTGAGCGCGGGGGCTCCACTACCGTTACGCTCAAAACCGCTTGCACCATCCAGGCTGGTCCACCGTGCCAACGCGGAGTTGGATAGTGTCTGACCGGCAGAAGCAGTATTCAGGACAACTACATCGTACGTTACCGTAACCGCACTACCTTCAGGTACATCGATATCCGCATTTGCCGATGCAAGACTCCATTGAAGCAGCTGTGGTGTTGTTACGCCATCACCCGTTATTGTCGGTGCGGCTATCGTGTTGCCGGCACCGGTAACAGTCGGGTTTCCACTATAAGCGAGACCAAGACTCAGGTTGTCTTCAATAGTAATGTCCTGGGCATCGGAGAAGTTATCACCCGGCGCGCCACCCGAAGCCGTGAACGTCAGCGTATACCGCAGTACATCGCCAGCTGTTGGCGGCAAGCCCGGACTGGTCTGATTGGCTACCGCCTTGGCAATAGCAACCAGGGGCTCAACTACGGTAACCGCAACCTGGGTACTTGTCAGCGCTGGTTGAACCGGTCCGCCTGCACTGTAGGCAAAGACATAACTCACGTCATTGTTGATCACCACCGCTTCCTGGGCGCCGGCGATATTTCGTACTCGGGCACGCAATTCAATTACGGCCTGCTGACCGGCGGCTATCTGCGGTACCAGGATATTCATCTGCGCAGCGGTACTGCTGTCAACGGCACCGGCAACACCGGTTACCGTGGCACTGACAAACGCCAGGCTGGCATCGAGTATGTCGGTAACCTGGACATCATAAAGTGCGCTGGAGCTGACCGAACCGGGTACCGTTATCTGGTACACCACTTCGCTGCCAATGGGGACTTCAGCTGATACCGGCGACAACAACGCCTTGGTGGGTGGCGAGCCGGTATAAAGCGTTGTGCTGGCTGTGTTGCTGGGGCCATAGACTTCACGCACACCGGTAACACCGCCAACAAGGGGAACGGCTTCATCGTCGAACGAATAGTACAACATTGCTGTTGCCGCGTTGGTCAGGGTCAGGCCGGCAGCCAGCACCGGGTCTGCCTGCACCTGGTAAACAATGCGCAAGGTATCATTCGCCGGGACTGTGTAGCTGTCTGCCACGCCGGTATCAAAATTCCATACGGCGACACCGGTGGCGGAGTTATAGGTTGGCGCCAGATTCGGTAACACGGTGCCGGCCACAACCAGCGAGGTACTGACCATGGTAATAGTGGCGGCGCCGTTGCGCAGGCCGGCCGGGATAACATCCTGCAGAACCAGGTCATAGGCTGGCGAGCCACCGCTGTTGCTGACATCAACGGTATAGGTAATCAGCTCATTGGCATCAATGCTGGAGTCCCCTCCGGCAGGTGCGGCTGACTTGCTCACTGTTACCATCGGCTGCTGAACATTGATTACAGTATCGATATCTGACTGGGTTGCCGGACCGGCACCGGTTACGTAGTTCAGATCGACACTATTGTTCAGCGGTGTTGCGGTTGCTACATGGGCAAATACATTATCCAGCACCCTGGCACGATAGATAATGACAAAATCGTTGCTCAGCCCGTCTGCCGGGGTATTGGACAGCGTACCAAGGGTCCAGGTAACAATACTGGGCCCGGTAGCCGGGGTGCCGGTAACTGTCGGCGCAGCCAGATCTGCATGGACGAATGGCGCAACAGCCGAATAAGGCGCCGTAGTGTCGCCATTAATACTGACAACGCCTTCAAATTGAAGTCCTTGGGGGAGTGTGTCGACCAGCTGAACACTGCCCAGCGTTCCCTCGGGCACGGATAGTGTCAGGGTATAATCAACAATATCGCCGATGCGCACGTCACTGTCCGCAGCACCCCAGGTATCAGTGCTGCGCTGCTTGTTGATTGTTGCGACTATATTGGGCGTGGTAACAGTTTCAATAACCGGCGCGGTGATATAGTCATTCAGATTGCCAATTCCATCTGTGCCATTACGCTCAACGGCAGCAGGGCCATCAAGACCGGTCCATTGCGCGACAATACTGTTGGACAGTGTCGTACCTGCCAGTACCGTGCCAAGCACCTGTACATCATAGGTGACTGTTACCGTTGTTCCGGCCGGAATATCGATATCCGAAGGAACCGTACTATTAAGATTCCAGTCCAGCGTTTGGCCGATGGTTATTCCATCACCAACAATATCCGGATCACCGATGACATTATCGGCAGCAACGCCTGCGCCAACAGTTACCGTTGCGCTGCCGGGAACATAGACAAGGCCCAGGTCCAGCGTATCCGTCAACCAGACATCAAACACGTCCGAGTAGCCCGCGCCGCCCTGGGATGTCATCGTCACGGTGTAAGTAATCGTGTCACCGGACGTTGGCGCAGTATTACTGGCCAGCTTCGTTATTGCCGCAATGTGCGGTTCAACGATGGACATGCTCGCCGTTGTCGAGGGGTATCCATCGGTCCGGGTGGCAGTTGAACCATTTGCGCGGTTGTAGGTAAAACCGGCGGTATTGTTGAATGTCACACCCGTCTGATTCGGAAGTGTATTGGCGATTCTTACCGTGACCTCGATCACCGCCTGGCCATTGGCCGGGATATCAATACCTGTCGTGGTGTCCTCGAGCACCAGGCTGGTCGGGGTACCGGTATTGGCAATCACCCAGGCGCCACCGGATACCACGGTTGCGCCGATAAACTCCAGGTCTGCGCCAGTAGCAGCCAGGTCATCCAGAATGCGCACGTCGTAAAGCGGTACATTGACCGGCGTTTCCGGAACCGTAATGGTATAGGTGAACGGTTCGCCAATGGTCGCCAATGGCTGGGTATTGACCTTCAGCAGTGGCCCCGGTGCCTGGATCAGTATATCTGTTGAATCCGGTACCGGATCAGCAGGATCGGGAGGATTCTGGGGTGGTGGCGCAATACCGTTCACATTGGGGTCATCACTGGGCACAGTAATGGTCGGGTTGGGCTCAGGCGGCGAGTTGGGGTTGTCAAACGTCATGTATGCCTGGTTCGGCACGACCGTGCCGTTGGCAAGCGGGTTCGCCAGGTCTATTTCAAAATTAATCAGTATCTCGTTGCCGAGAGGCAGGTTTAGCGGGAAACCAAAGGCGCCGTATATACTCAGCAAGCCGGTCGCTGCGTCAAACGTATGGGCCGCACCTGGAGCTATAGGCGAAATCGCCGTGAATGAAGCCGTATCAAACAATGTAGGATCAAGTACGTCACTAATCGTGACATTCTGGATTACCTGGTCAACGTTGAAAATGCGTAACTGGTAACGCAACCGATCACCCGGTGCCGCGACAGCGGCCGGGCTGGCGCCAGTAGTCAGATTGGTAACCGTTTTCTGGAAATAGTAGCCAGACAATGCCGTGGTGATGGTATAGGCATCTTCGTGGTCAACAATGGCCAGCGTGCCATCGGTACGCGTCCGGTTATAAGTGATATATGGATAGGGGCCTGCCGTGTCCGCGCCATGCCATTGCACGGCGGCGGCGACATTGGTTAGCGCTTCGCCGTTAAGCAGGTATCCCGGGTCCAGGGCAGCCTGGTAATCTATGATCAGTCGCTCGGTCGAATCAATCGGAATAAAACTTGCCACCGTGACTGTGAGCAGGCATCCGGAATACGTCGCTGTATACTGCGATGCGGGAACAATGTACCAGACAGTGCCATCTGCGCGGGCCAGGGCCACTCTGAAACCCGGCAACGCAAGTGGATTGGTGGCGCACATACCTACGGGCAGCATATCCTCGACTGTTGCACCAAAAGCCGTTACACCACCGATATTCTGAACATCGATAGTAAAGGGTGCCGGCGATAAATGGCCGATATTGGCGTCGGTACTGGATTTGGTCACCACCAAATCCGGCGCCGAGATAGTCATAGGCGACGTTTCGCCATCCTCACCAGGCAGGTTAAACAACTCATCGGGCTCAATAACACCGCTTTCGTCAACATCAACACCCTTCCAGAAATCCCACTGCGCCCTGTTTCTGAACTGCACGCCATTGGCATTGGCCGGCACATTATCCAGCACCACGGTCAGTTCGACCCGGACCAGGGAGCCGGCCGGGATATCAGGGACGGTAAAATTAAGCAGCTTTGTTCCGGCCGCGATACCGAGATCAATAGCCGGGCCGCCATCCACGGAATAGGTGGCGCTTACCAGCGACAGCTCGGCACCGGCAATACCCAGGAGCGGATCGGCGGTTCCGGCGGCGGTCAGGTCGTCCCTGATGGTAATATTGAACAGATCGTCATTTGACGGGGTCGAGGCAATGGTTCCCAGGCTCTGGTCATACATGACCGGGAGATCCAGCGTGTAGGTAAAAGGCGCACCTATTGCAGCGGTAGTCTGCCCTGTCGGATTTTGCTTATCAATTTTCTCCGTCAGCAATACGATAGACTGGCAACCCTGGAGAATGGTTGACGATGCACCGTTTACGAACCATACCTTGTGGCCGGCAACCGTGTTACAGGACATCTGCCCAGTGTGATAGACGTTGTCAAAAATGATCAGGTACGGGGTGGGATCGTTATTGTCAAAACTGAAGTTCGTACTCATCCCGGTGGGTGCGGGATAGTTCTTTATCGTACAGTTTGTATTTAGTTTGACGTTGGCAGGCGGCGTTGGATAGATATTACCGTCAATTACTCCATTGTACGGGGCATCGGCACAGTTAACCTGTACTGCTTGCGCAGGTACGCCCCAGCCCATCATCAAGATGGACCATAACACGAGGATCAACCATGCCGCCGGATGCCTGCGCATCAGCTCGCTCCACGCAGCCTGCTGAATCGATGACTATTTCCACAACCTGGAAAGCTGCTGGCACGAATGAACAATACAAGACGAAGCGCAGAAGCAACCGCTGCGCCTGTTTTGCTCGTCAAACCCGCCACAATTCCAGTCATCTATTCAATCCAAACCAGTACACACAAAAACGGCATCATAGTGACAACCCCCATGATGCCCTGCCAATTCCGCCCGTCTTGATATTCAGCCTGTTTATATAGTAGTACTGTTATATTCAGTTCGGGCTGCCTATCAACTGTTTGTTTCAACCGTTACTCAACTTCAGCTCCGTTTATCAGTTTGCTTCGACCTTTCCACTAGCTGTCGATCAGGTCGCCGGCAGGAAATCAATCGGGTAAAGAATCGTCATTTTCGGCGCGCCTTTCCTGTCGCCGAACTGGAATCGCTTAACCCGGTCGATAATTTGCGCTATCAATGCCTGCGACTTGATATCAGCTGACTCCAATGTACAGGAGACCACGTTGCCATCCGGGCCAATGACGATACGCAACACCATGTTGCCACGTAGCGTCGGGTCCTTGCGAAGCTCGCGCTGGTAGATTCTGTACAACGACGCCTTGTATCGATCAAATACGATCTGGATTTCTTCATCGGTCCTGGGTGGCGCAGATGATCCTGTCGGCCTGTCCGGCCCACCATCGCCGATACCAATAGAGCTTTCGACGCGGGTGAACTGAACGCCGCCTTTCAGGCCTTCGCTGGCGCCGCCGGTATTCCGGCTAAGTGAAGCAGAACTGATACCGCTGACAGCTGAAGACTTGGCCACGACAAGGTTACGTGCCGCCTGGGTTGACTGCTGGCCACCGCTGCTGACATCAGCGCTGGCGCCCAGGTTGGCTTCCGTCGCCACGTTCATCAATTCGGTAAAGTTATCCTTGAAAGCCAGCAGACCGGTCTTCTGAACCTTCTTGCGGGCCTCGGCGCGCTCCTTGGATACCTGCTGATTCTGCTGCTGCTCGGTCTGCTTCTCGGGTTCAGGCTTCGGTTCTTCCTTCTTGATCAGCTTTGCCAGGCGCTCGGGTATTTCCACTTCCTCGGCAATATCAGGCAGCGGTACATTGATCATCGGGATCACCAGCCACATCAACACGCTGTATAGCAAGGCGATACTGACAAACTTGCGAAGCTGCTTCTCGTCAGGGTTGTCCTTTGACCATGGCATAACCATGGGCCTGAACGGCAACGGCGCAATATCACGCTCAATAACAAACTCGTGTTTCTTGCGCTCTTCCTGCTCGACCAGGTCAAGAATGGCTTCCTGCCTGAGACCAATGTTGTTGTTCTGGGTCCTGATATCGACCTGGAGCTGCTCACGCTGCCGGCGCAATGCCTGCAGATTTCTTTCATAACCGACAACACGCTCATAGACAGTACTGACAAACTGGTCATTGTCCTGGTTGCTGTCTTCTCCCCAAAACAGCCAGGAGCCGCCGAGCTTTTCAAGACGTCCCAGGGACTCACAAACATCACCCAGGGCAGCGAACTTGTCCTGGTCGCTTTCTTCCCTTTCGAGGTCAGTACTGACTACGTGCAGCGTTTTCTCAAGCTCGACCAATTTGGCCCGAGCCTGATCAATCTCTGCATGCAGTTCCGCTTCGCGTGGATTGTCGGTTTTTAACTCAATCACGGAATCAACATTCTTTCTTCATTATCACTGGCTTTGCGATGCTTTTTGTATGACCGCAAGCGAAATCTTCGAATAACCGGCACCTGAGCACGTGCCCATAATCTTCTTGAGCACCTTGAACGGTATGGACTTGTGCGCAAGTATGGTGACCTCCTTGCTCTCCGCAACAGTTTTGGTACTGATTCCGATTACCGAATTCCTCAGCTCAATAAGCCTGTTTGCGACCGGCACAATGATTTGTTCCTTGCTTTGAAGCAAATCACGGGTATCAGCAACAATTTTTCCCTGGACCAGGATGTCAGTTTCGGAAACCATGATCACAACATTCTGTTTCGGCTTGGTTTCAACAACCGAGTCCGGAAGCGTGATCTCTTTTGGTGGATCGATGGCCTGCTCGCTGGACGAATTTGTCAGCAGGAAGAATACCAGTATGGTGAATACGTCCATCAAGGATGTCAGGTTCATACCCTGCACCTTGCGCGAACGTCTTGCCATGCGCTTCAATCGCCTGGATGACTTCATGGCGCATCTCCAACTGAAATATCGGGAAACAGCACCTTCTTCGGCTTTTGCGGTTCACCCTCTGCTGCCGGCGGCGCATCCTTTACACGTATCGCGTCCATTACCTGCACCAGGTACTGGTACTCGATATTGGGCTCCATCAAGACGGTTGCATCTTCCTTGTCAGGATAATCATTTTTCAGTCTTTCCAGTAACTGGGAAAGCCGTGGTATATCGTAGTTATCTCCGACATTGGGGATATTGGCAATAATGCTGCGGCCATTCCCGAGCTGAAGCTTGTTCTTGCGCACAATAACTTCAATGGTGACCTTGGGTTTGTTGCTGGCAGCACCGCCCGCTGACGCCGGCATATCAAGATCCAGTACCGTAATACGGGTAAACACGGCTGAAATAAGCAAGAACGGCACCAGCACCACCATCAGGTTCAGGAACGTGGTGATATCGAGCTCCGGTGGCTCTTTGGACGACTTGCGATAGTGATGTTTGCGTGCCATTCCGGCTTATCCCATCTGCCTCTTGGCTGCTGCTGAAATAATATTCAGCGTCTTGACCGAGGCCATTTCCAGGCTGTCGACAATTTCACCGGTCTTGGATACCAGGATGGCATGAGTAATAAGCAACGGAATACCTGCCATCAGGCCAAAGGCCGTAGTGTTCATGGCTACCGAGATACTGGCAGAAAGCAGGTCGGCCTTCTCCGCCGGGTTAGCATTGGCCACCGCGGTAAACGCCTCGATCAGACCCATAATGGTTCCAAGCAGACCGAGCAAGGTGGAAATATTGGCAAACAGGGCAACATAGGGTGTGCGCTTTTCCAGTTGCGGCGTGATTTCCATCATGCTTTCTTCCATGGCGATTTCGATATCATCGCGACGACGCACCGCGCCCTGTCTTGCCAGGCCCATGCCCAGCAACTGGGAAATGGTGGACTTGCTCTCGTCCTCTGCTGTCATCTGCCGGGCTGTGTCAAAATCGCCCTCTTCCAGCACAGGATGCAGCTTTTCCCACATCTCCTGGTTGGCCTTGCGCACGGTATTCAGTTTCAACCAGCGCTCAACCGCAATTGCCAGGCCGACTGACATTACGAGCAGGATGGGATACATGAACGCCCCGCCAGTCTGAAAAAATCTCAAAATTGTATAAAGAAAATCCATCATTCATTCCTCACGATATACCAGATGGCTGTTCATTTTTTTACGCTGATCTCATGAAAATCAACCTCACGCATGAACACGTCACGGTCCACGGGTGTCAGACTTTCATTGAGAAGATTGGAAGAAAGATCAGTCTCCATGCCGATCTCCGAGCTTTTCCAGGGCACGATATACAACGATTTGGGGGTTTCATTATTGCCCACGATCGACATGCCTGATATGGACTTGACCTCTTCTGCCGAAACAACACCTGCGCCAAATGTAGCAGATAGCCCTATAAAAGCCAGTATCACCGCTAAAATCGGGTTGTTATTCATTGCTTCGCTCCCATTCGCTTTTCCAGGTCGGCAATCCACATGGATACCGCTTTGTCGCCCGGATCCGCCTTGATATATATCTGGTAATTGGCCATGGCACAGCCTAGGTCATTAATATACAGGTCGCACAAAATCCCCAGATTTTTTCGTGCCGGGAAAAAATCGGGAAAACGCTCAAGAATGCGCTCGTACGTCCGGCGCGCCTCGGCAAATTTGCCGAGCTTGCGATACACCACCCCCATTTCATTGTTGGCTGCGGGGTGATTCGGATTCAGTTCAAGCGCCTTGGACAGGAACTCCTCAGCCTTCTTGACCTCTCCTGATTCCCGGTAGGCAATGCCCAGGTTAATGTACGGTGCAATACTTTTATCGGACCGCTCCGAGACCCGGTGCAACAGCCTGATTCCACGCTCGTACTCCTTTTTCTGCAGTAAATCCACGGCCTTTTCAAAATCCGCCTTGACCTCCGGCCTGACGTCCACATCCTCGCGTATCACGAAGTTTCCGCTGGTGCCGCTCGTGGTCGTGGCGCAACCGGCCAGGACAAGGTACGCCAGCAGGAACAGGGCCGGGAGCGCCCGGCCGAGCATTGTCGTTTGAGTCATCCGGATCATTGCTCTTGCCCTCCGGCTGTTGCGATCACGGCTGTATCCTTGTCAAGCTGCGCCGAACTGGTCTGGTCCGGTGTTGCGCCTGCCGCGTCTGCGCCTGGTTTTGTGTCAGGCTGGACTGCCGGGACCGGGGCTTGCGGTTTTTGTTCAATGGCAGAAGCGACAAAATTGTATTTGAACGAATCCATCGATGCCATGAAACCCGTACTTTCCTCAAACTTGGCGTAACGTGCGGGCATCAGCTTGCCCAGGCGATCAAGACTCTTGTCAATCCAGTTGCTGTACACACCAATAGATATCAACTCGAGATTCTTCTTGTGAACACCTATCGCTTTCTCTTCAAACGGAAACGCCTGCTCCTCGATGGCCAGTTCGTACTCTTCCTTCTCAACATCACTTAGGCCGCCAGGCCGCTCGGATTCAATCAGCGACCGGCTGAAATTGTAATAGATCTCGGCCAGGTAATAGGTCGCCGCCGCGGTGACATCACCAACCTTGTATTTGACCAGGTCATTAAAATCAGCAATGACGGACTTCATTGTGTCTTTCTTGCGCTTCAGGTTCTTCTTGAACGGCTTGGTCAGCTTGATCGCCGCAAAGCTGTCATACTCCGGCTGAACCAGTACCAGTGATGCCTTCGCCGCCAGGTAGCGCGTGCGATCGGTGCGCTCGGCTCCGGCGGTGGAATCTATGGAAATCACGCGTTTCAACTCCAGGCGATATTGCCTGTCATTGTCCCATGACCGGTACAACTCCGCCATCTTGTAACGGGTCTCAAGGGCAAACTCCAGCGGTTTTGGAAACAGGTCCACGTAGCGCTGGTAAACATTCAGCGCCAGCTTGTGTTTTTCAGCCTTTTCATACATATCGCCGGCAAGAATCAAGGCCTCCCGGCGCACTTCGCTTTCCTTGGTATCCACGGCAATACGCTCAAACTCGGGACCGGCATCGCTGTAGCGCTCGGCTTCCCGGTATACCACCGCCAGCTTCTTGGTGGCTTCATGCACCATCTGGACATCGGTTGAATAGCTCTGGCGGAATGCAACAAGCACGGACGCGGCACGGTTCCAGTCGTTAATCTTGATCAGTACGGCGGCTGCATCAAACTCGGCAGTCTTGCGAACTGTCGAACGTGGCGCCACCGCGGCAATGCGCAGGAAATGATCGACTGCTGACTTGTAGTCCTCTACCTTGTTGGCTTCTTCTCCCTGCTTGTAGATCGAAGCCGCCAGGTTGTTGACCAGGCCCTCGTGATCCTTGTGGGTCACCTCGGTCAGGCCGATGGTTTGTGCATAGGCCACCTCTGCATCCTTGTATAACGCAATCTCGTAAGAAGAATGCGCCACAATCATCCAGGCACCACGAACAAGATTCTTCTCGGCAGACGGATAGTTTTCCACCAGCTTGCGCGATGTCGAGATAGCCAGCTTGTAGTCTTTCATTTCGAACAGGTCTTCACCGACCGCAGCCAGTACAATCACGGCCTTTTCATGTTTCGGGAACGCATCGGCAAACTTCAGTGAACTGCGAATGACCTCCTGCTTGGCAATCGGCACTTCCGCCATCTGTGCAATTTTCAGGCTCTCGCGGAAGGAATATACCGCTGCATAGCCGGCGGAAGATGACTTCTCATGTTCCGGGTAATTATAGGCTACGCGCTCATACTCAAATGCCGCCTTGCTGAACTCCTTGCCCTGCAGCAACAGTTCCGCCAGCTGGTAATGCAGGCCGGGCGTCGTGCCGTCACGCGGGAACGATTCAATATATTCACGATACCAGCGCGCCGCCTCGGCATAGTGCTCCTGCTGTTGTGATCTGAAATTGGGATCCCGGTAAAGCGCATGGTAATGAACGGCAAGATCCTTCAGGTTGGTCTGCACGTGCGCCACGACTTCCGGGTAGGAGTTGATATCGAAATGTTTCCAGTATTCCGATTTCACGCCGTAGGCACTGGCAAAACTGCGCTTGGCCTCGACAACCAGTTTCGGGAACTTGCCAACCTTGTAGATTTCCACCACGCGCATATGAAAATGCGGTGATACCTTGTGCAGCGGATTGCGCTCGACGAACGCATTGTAGGTCTGGGCAGCATCATAGTATCGACGTTTGACAAAATAGTGCTCTGCCAGGTTGCTGTAAATACCAACCTCGTAAGGCTTGCGCCCGACCTTGCTGAAATAGCCAACAATGGAGTTTGCACCGGAAAGATTGGAGAAGCTCAGACTGATAACACGATAGGTGTCATCTATACGCTTCTTCTCAATCTTGTCCTCGGCCTGTTCGAAGTCATAACCAATGGAAACCTTGTGATCAAGCAATGACATGAAATAGGTCAACGCTTCTTCATACATTTCCTGCTTGTAGTATGTCCAGCCTGTTTTATACAGGGCGATGTCATAATAGAACGAGTTTGAACCAATCTTGACAATAGCCTTGTAGGCATCCTCGGCATCAAGAAATTTCTTGCGAGTGAAATAATATTCGGCCCGACGGAACTGCACCTCGTCCAGGTAACGTGAACCAGGGTATTCCTTGACGATGCGATTCATGATCTTCATTGCCTCTTCTACTTCACCCATTTCCTCATAGGCTCGAGACATCTGGTACAACACCTGGTCATTGCGTTCGTACATCGGGAATCGTTCAAGCAATTGCTTGTACAACGCAATGGCCTCGGTAGCATCAACGTTGTTCATGTCCGCGGATGAGCCATCTGGCAACGGCGCCGCATCCTTCACGCTCGACTCGATCTCCTGGGCCGCTGTCGTACGCTTTTCAAACTCCTCGTCAGTCTCACCCTTGACGCTGGCGATAACCTGCTTGCCCGGGTTGGACTGCTTTTTCCCGACCGGCTCCGACTGCGCCGGCGCTTTTGGTTTTGCCGCAACCGGGGCCGGCAACTTGTCCAACTGGGCGTTCTGGCGCTCAATCTTGAGATCAGCAAGGCGACGAATGGCTTCCGGCGTCATGGCGGTTTCCGGTGTTTGCTCCAGAAAGCGCTGGTAACCCTGCATGGCTTTCTCGATACCACCTTCAATCTGGATATCACTGAGGTCTGCGTTGACACCGCGAAGCTGGGCCAATGTGCCCTGTTCATCAATGGTGGCGCAGGCTGTCAGTGTCGTCGATAGCATCATAACCATTATGCGAGGTGCATTCATGGTGTTGCACCTCCGGTCGGCTTGTCTGTTGCTGCCGGCTGGCCGGTTGTCTTTGGTGCTGCTTCTGACTGCTTTGCCGCTTCTGCTGCAGCGGCATCTTTCTCTGCCTGCTCGGCAACCTTCTTGGCCTGCTCAGCCTTTTGTTCAGCGACCGCCTGGAATGCTGCATCCGTTTGCGCCTTCTGCGCACGATCGTAACTTTCCGCGAGCGCAAACCGGGCTTTCACCTGGTCGCCCTCTATGCGCTTGCGACGAACATCCAGTTCATTGATGGCCATCACTTCAAGCATGTGTCCTTGTCGGAGCATGGTGGACTTTACCCGCTCCCTGGCTTCGCCAATCTTGATACGCAAGGTATTCAGGCTGCTGTCATAACCTTCGTAGCTCAGGCTGGCGGCCTGGCGAGTTCGCACAAAAGAGCGATAGGTCTGCTTGAGTTCGGCCACAACCCCATCCAGCTCACGAAGACGCTTGAATGCCTGCGTCAGGCGTTCGTGATAGCCGGTATAGAGGTTCCAGTTCAGCGCGCCCCGCAGGCGCTCGACCCGTTGGCGTTGGGCATCGTCGTCCGGCAGGTGTTTTGTGCGCCGCTCCATGAGCGCAATACGTTGACCATAGATGCGCTCGGGGACCGTCGCCAGGAACTGCGGACGCGGGGCAATCAACATGGCCTGGAGCTTGTTTTCCAGGTTGTCACGCTGCTCTATACGCAGGCGCATGCGCGAGTCGAGCAACTGGAACTGCTTCTCGATTTCCGGCAACAGTGGCTCGTAATACTTGCGCCGCAACTCGATCATATCCTCGTAGGCAACAAGGTCACGCTCCCAGGTCTCCAGGCGCTTGCGAATTTCCTCGAGATCAAAGTAATTCTGCAGTGACTCCTGGAAATCGTGTGATGCCATCAAACTGATCAGGTAATGGGTCTCCGGTGTATCCGGCAGGTCACGCAGTTGCACCACCCAGTTCCGATCCTTCTTTAGCTCTTCTCGCGCCAACGCTTCGAGGAATTTTCCGTCCTGGATACTCTTGATGGATGTATCCAGCTTGCCCAGCTCCTTGTCATAGGATTCCAGCGCCTGGCCGTACAGCAACGCCGCACGGCCATGCAGCCCAAGCTTGCCATAGGCGAAAGGCACACCCATCATGACTTCCTGAACAGCGCGGTCAGTAACGTTGCGTTTTAGCAGGATATTCCACGGCACCAGCGCCCGGTCGTATTTCTTCAGCGCAACATCGGCCCAGCCAGAGCCCAGGAGTGCCCGGTTGGAAAACGGGCCATTCAGGCGTACGCGATCGAGGTACTGCTTTGCCAGTTCCGGCTTGCCCGATTCGAGCAGTTTGTAACCCAGGGCCAGGTTGGCCTTGTCTCGAATCGAAGCTGCACCATTGTCGTTGCCACTGGTGCGCCCTGCCCTGTCCAGCTGGGTGATCCCGTCATCATCCTTGCCCAGCTGCAGCAGTGCAATGCCGAGGTTATAGGCCGCAAACCCGCCATGGGTCGAACTGCCCTGCAAACCTTCCAGTATCCTGACGGCATCAGTCGGACGCCCGTTGGTCATATAAATGACAGCCCTGGTATAGGCGGCATCATCGCGCACGGAATCAGGGATCTCGCCCTTGATCTGCTCTATCGCGTGCAGAGCATTAATGGGCTGGTTCTTCTGCAGCAGAATCTTTGCCAGTCGATAGATTGCCTCGTTCCGAACAGCAGGTTCTACATTGCCTTCGATGACCGATTTGATGGCGCGACCGGCACGCTGGTGCATGCGGTAGTACAACTCAAAGTCACCGACGGAAAACTGGGCGCTATCTATATTAAAGTGAAGCGTATCGAGACCCGGTTCATCCAGGCCGTAATATTGTCCGAGTTCCGCGTCCAGACGCGAAATGGCATCAAAATACTCGTTGGTATGGGCATGGAAGATGGCTTCGCCAAAATACAGGTCTGTAGACGCAGAAACGCGTGCGGGGTTGAGTACCATCAACCCAACCCCAATACCTGCGCAAATTGACAGAAATGCCAATGGCCGCATCAGTTACCACTCTTTGACGGCAATGCTCTCACCGAGACCGGGCCCGGCTACCTTGATTTCCACGAGTTTAGGCTTGACGCCCTTGCTGATACTGAAGCTCGCATTCTTTCGGTAATCCCCGGTCAGCGACTGCCCAAGAAAGCTCACTTCCAGCTGATGATCACCGGTACGAATATTGCCGGTGTAAATCCGCTGCACGCCGCCATTGCGTAACGCCTCCAGCTCCTTCGCCGTATATAAATGGTGTGCCACTTCCTTGCCGTCCAGCTTGATATCCATGGCATCAAGCCGGAAACCGCCTTTTTTGGCAAAGGAAACAAACACCGAAACCTGGGTATTGGAGGGATAGAGCAGCTTTTCTTCCAGCTGGGCCAACTCGGCGGATATGCCGAGAACATCCTTTTTTATGTCCTGAACTTGCTCGTCGAGACCCTTGATCTGGGCCTTGGACACATCTTCGGCATGTACGGCGACGTTGGCGCCACTTAGAAGCGCAATGGCCAATAAAATATAAAAATATCGTTTCATATCAACAATTTATAAAAATTACGAAATTCACCTGTCAAATCGCAAACGGACAAGTCCTGTCACCAGTCCAATGTCCCCCGAAGTGTAGACAACATTCCAGATGTCGCGTCGCCGCTAGTCCTTGCGAAAAGCACCGATTAGCTTGTTGACCGGCATGAATGAACTTGATCGCACCATTTCGGGCGATGTTCGGCAAACAGGATTACGCCCGATAGATACGGGTTCGTATGGTGTGTAACCAGTATGTGCAGTCATGCTCTATCCTCATCACATTAATCCATTTTTATTATATAATTCAATATCTTGTGTATATATCTGGCCGGGTCGCGTCACACTCTCCAGCATCGCGATAAAATTATACATTCATGGTAGTTCAGCTACTACTCTGCTGCCAGTCCGGGCTGGGAAGCTAAAAAACCATTAGGCCCAAACGTGACACAGTTCACAGTCGACGTCGGTTTCGTGTAGATAACGACTGTACCAGCGAAACTGATCCCTGCCCGATTGACGCCCAGCACAATCAGGATTCAGTTTTCTTCAGCTCGACAGAGAACACGCTGCCGCTTCCTGCCGTGCTCTGAACATCAATGCTGCCCGCCATAAGTTCAACCAGGCGCTTTGATATCACAAGCCCGATACCCGTACCTTCCTGAATATCATCCACTCCCAGTCTATCGAAGGATGTAAACAGTCTGCCCATTTGCTCTTCGGTCAATCCACGACCTGTATCGGTAACACTAACTCGAAGGCTGTTCTTGCCGACACTGTTGACGTCAATAAAGATACTGCCGCCCTGCTTGTTGTACTTGACCGCATTGGATAACAGGTTGAGCATAACCTGCTTGAACCGATTCATGTCCGCAACAACGCTGTAATCAGAGCCATCCATGTTGTTGGTGACACTAATATCGCGTTCCGACGCCTGTTTCTTGATGAGCGATATACATTGCTCGATCACCGGCGCAACCGGAACCGGTTCCATGTTGACCTCCATCTTTCCGGACTCGATCCTGGCAAGATCCAGCACTTCGTTCACAAGATTCAACAGGTGCCTGCCGGCACCCAGAATATCCTTAACGCCATCCATCTGGTTCTCGCTCAGATTTTCCGCATCCAGCTCAAGCAACTGGCCGTTACCCAGGATCGCGTTTAACGGTGTACGCAATTCATGGCTCATAAGAGACAGGAATTCCGATTTAGCCTGGCTTGAACGAAGCGCCTCGTCGCGCGCATGGGCAAGAACAATATTCTGTTGCGTAATCTGGGCTTCCAGAGCGCGTCGTCCCGATTCCCGGCGCCGGATCATCCAGACATAAAATACCAGCGCAATAACGCCAAATGCCCAAACCATGCCATGTGTCACCTGCATCGAATAGCGGGTTGCATCTGCCGCAACATAATAAGGACGCAACGGAATGGATACGCTCACGCCGCCTCGCAGATCGCCATCCTCGAAACCGAGATGACCGTGACATTTCACGCAACCTGGCTTCATATACATGGGCTTCATCAACCTGACAAATGGCATGCCCTCTATAAACGATTGCTCTATGACCTCGTCTACTCCATTTTCAAATTTTGTCAGCGCATCCCATTCCCATGCATCGGGAGAATTTGCCGGGTTTAACTGGACTTTTCCGGTAATGCGACCTTTAACCCCGTAAGTCTCCTCGTATTCACGCGTCATCTGGCTCATCATGTATGCCGGGTTCATCAGCGTGAGCTTCTGACCCGTTGTTGTCACCACGTCACGGTCTGGCAAGTGCGCAAGATAAGGGCTTGGCGGTGTACGCTTGTCAGGTTTCACATACAACCCGCCATGCCTGGTAGCCCAGCCCCGAAATGCCTGATCCTTGTTCCAGTTTGTACGAGCCGATTCAATCGCCAACAACACCTTTTCCTTGTACAGATTGTCAATATTCCAATACAAGGAGAATCCAACCAAAGACGTCAGGCTGACAAACAGCAGCAAGGCCGTGCCAATGATGGGCTCACGAATAAATTTGTATTGTTCTGCCATTGCCTAAACTGTGCTTTTTGTATCGATACCACATCGCGGATGCTGGATATATCCCGGGATTTGCTTGTCCGAAGAGGCTGGATTATGGCAAGTAATTCCTGGTCGAACAGCCAATACAGGGATTCAATTACAATTTTTAACAGCAACAACTGACTGGATTGCGCGGATTGTTACAGATTGTAAAGCCCGTTTATGCGCGAACCGCCTTAGCTGGCTAAATGCCGACAATCCGGCGATATATCGCTTGATTTTGGTAGTGGCCGGCAATGCAGGCGTCTTGCCAGGAAGCCGAACACCATTCACCACACAACAGGATAATGCCTGGTAAATCGCAAAGCGATATCAGTTAAATGCACAATCCACCGCGCGCTCGGCATGAATTGCCGTAGTATCGTAGAGAGGAATCGTAGTGTGCTGCTGCTCAACAAGCATGGCGATTTCGGTGCAGCCCAGTATGACCGCCTCGGCGCCGTTACCGCCCAGCTCATCAATTATTGCTATAAAATCTTCCCGTGAGGCCTGGTTAATACTACCCATGCAAAGCTCGTTGTAAATCACGTCGTGCACCAGCTGTCTTTGCCTGTCCCCGGGAATCACCACGTCGATACCATACCGATCCGAGATGCGCGATTTATAAAAGTCCTGTTCCATGGTAAATCGTGTGCCAAGCAAGCCAACCTTCCTGATCCCGTCTTGCGCAAGTCTTTCAGCGGTAGCATCGGCTATGTGTACCAGCGGAATGGAAACAGCCTGCGCCACCTCGTCGGCCACCTTATGCATGGTATTGGTACAGATCAGCAGGAAATCTGCACCACCCGCCTCGATCGACCTGGCCGCATTTGCCAGGATGGTTGCCATAGCAGCCCAGTCGCCCTGTCGTTGTAATTGTTCGATTTCATCGAAGTCGATGCTATTAAGAATAATTTTTGCAGAATGAAAGCCACCCAGCCGCTGCTTGACAGCTTCATTGATCAGGCGGTAGTAGGTCGCCGTGGATTCCCAGCTCATGCCGCCAAGAAGGCCTATGGTTTTCATTGAATAAACATCTCCAATTTACGCTTAATGTAACCTCCGGATAACTTATTACGAAAATACCTTCATACGAAAATGCGTCTCCGTCTCACCGGTAACGCCAAAACCCAGCCTCTTGTAAAACCCAACGGCCGGGTTTGTCTTGAATACCTCCAGCCGAACTACAGCACTACTTGCTCTGGCTTCATGCAGTATTCCGCCAATAACCCGGGTTCCGATGCCATTACCCTGAAACTCCGGCAACAACACAATGCCGGTAATGCAAATCGAATCATCTGATCGCTTCAGTGCTATCCAGCCGATATCCGCATCATCTGCGATAATGATATAAACGTCCGGTGGGACTTTTCCAAATTGATAATACTTCGCCCAGGACTCATCGTCCCACCCCCACGCTTGCTCGATGTTCCTCCCAAGCGCGGTAAACTTGACCCGATACATAAGCTGCAGGTCTTCTTCCGCAGCCTTCCGCAGCCTTCCGTAGCCGGATATTGTTGTCGGTACAATCCCGACTCATTCAAGCGAAATCACGACACGCTCACCCTTTTTGTGATCTTCCACTTCAACCAGGGTGTCATGCAAGTCTGGATTGGCGGCAAGTTTTGCGATTTCATCCATGTCGATGCCTTTTTCGGCCATCGCATCGGTGGCGACGCGAGGCATCAGCTTGGCGGCGGTTTTGATAATGCCGCCGGGTATGGTCACCGTGGAATCCGGTTCAGCATTGCCGTTCTTGTAAACACGAATCTTGAGATCAGCCATAACACCCTCCTTGCATTGGTCATTTCAACAATGTTCAAACCTTGCCTTGCGATAAACCCTGTCGCTGATGCAGCATCACCGGTTTGCCACTACCTTGACCAGGGCGGCAGCCAGGTAGCCAAGGTCTTCGTTACTTATTATATAGGGCGGCATCAGGTAGACCAGGCGACCGAAGGGTCGCACCCAGACACCGGCTTCGACAAAAGCCGGCACCATGGCCTTCATATCCACTGCATGCTTGAGCTCGACCACACCGATAGCACCCAGTACACGCACATCTTCAACAATATCGAGCTCGCGTGCCGGCGCAAGGCCCTGCTTCAGACCTGCTTCGATACGGTTGATATTCGTCTGCCAGGGCGATGATAACAGAATATCTATACTGGTCAGTGCCGCGGTACACGCCAACGGGTTGGCCATGAACGTCGGTCCGTGCATGAATACACCCGGCTCACCCTGGTCGATGGTATTGGCAACTTCGCGCGTGGCTATAGTGGCTGCCAGGGTCATGTAGCCCCCGGTCAACGCCTTGCCGACACACATGATATCCGGGCTGATCTCGGCATGTTCACAGGCAAACAGTTTGCCGCTACGGCCAAAGCCCGTAGCGATTTCATCAGCAATTAACAGCGCCCCGTATTCATCACATAATTCACGGGCGCGCTCGAGATACTCTGCCGAGTAAAACCACATGCCACCGGCACCCTGGACGATGGGCTCAAGAATAACCGCCGCGACTTCGTCAGAATGTGTGGCCAAGGCATGCTCGAGACCGGCAATATCGCTATCCTTGCAGCGCTCACCAAAACGGCAGCGGGGCTGATCCACAAAAATCTGCTCGGGCAAGACGCCAGCGAACAATCGATGCATTCCGGTAACGGGGTCGCATACGGACATGGCACCAAAGGTGTCGCCGTGATAGCCCTTGTGCAGACTGATGAAACGTTGCTTTTTGATCTGGCCACGACTGTGCCAGTACTGGATGGCCATCTTCATGGCCACTTCCACCGATACCGAACCGGAGTCGGAAAAGAACACGGTCTCCAGCGAGGCAGGCGTCAACTCCACCAGGCGCTGCGCCAGCCCGATAGCAGGTTCATGGGTAAAGCCACCAAACATGACATGGGACATCTTGCCCAGTTGCTGTTCCAGCGCCGCGTTCATCAGCTCGTTGTTGTAGCCGTGAATGGCGCACCACCAGGACGCCATACCATCAATGAGTTCGCGACCATCCGCCAGGCGTATGCGCACACCACTGGCAGACTCTACCGGGTACAAGGGCATATCCGAATTCATGGCACTGTAGGGATGCCAGATGTGCTGGCGATCGGCGGCTAATATCTGATCAATCTTGCTCATTTATTGGTTGCACCTGCTGGCATGATCATGAATGAACTATACCAGATGCTCCGGGGCACCAACAAAAAGGCCGTCCGGGGACGGCCAAGGTGAAGGGAGTGAATCAATGAAACTCAGGCGAATGCATCATGTGTAATACTGCTGTACCAGCCGCGGGCATAATCGGCTTCCCTGGCCCGGAAATCTGCATCGACATCCTTCGGGCTGACACCACCCGAACCCTCGACCGCATAGATCCCCTTTTCGTTCAGACGATAGACAGCGGCAACGGATATTCCGTAATCCGGACTGATCAGGCTGTAGCAGGTGTTCACGTAGGAAGGCTCTGGCATCGGTGTCTTGCCGAGCGCACTGACAACAGCCGCGGCGGTTACCTTGCCCTGGCTATTTGCTGCAAAGCCGGACTTGGGCATCTTGCCGGCAATGCAGGCGTCGCCCAGAACGTAAACATCCTTGTGAATCTTTGATTCAAAGGTGCGCTGGTCTACCGGACACCAACCGGAATCATCGGTCAACCCGGCAGCAAATGCGAGCGGCGCTGCCTTTTGATGTGGAATCAGGTTGATGACATCACCTTTGAAGCTTTGCCCCTGGTCGTTGTGCAACGTACCCTCAGCCGCATCGACGCGCTCAATGCGACCGCCTTTTTCTGCTGACACCCATTCGATCATGCCGGGGTACAAGGCTTCCCAGCCCTGCATAAACAGCGGCTGCTTGGAGAACTTGTCCTTGCTGTCCAGGATCAGGATTTTGGATTTGGGCTTGTTATTCTTCAGGTAATGAGCAATCAGGCTGGCCCGCTCGTAAGGTCCGGGCGGGCAACGGAACGGGTTGCCCGGCGGCGCAATAATCACCACGCCACCATCATCCATATCGTGCAACTGCTTCTTCAGAATTTCCGTTTGCGTCCCGGCCTGCCAGGCATGCGGAATTTGTTCAGCCACTTCTGCGCTGTGGCCAACAACCGCATCCCAACGAAAATCGATACCGGGCGATACGATCAGCTTGTCATAATCCAGGGTTTGCCCGCCCTGCAGCTTGACCTTGTGTTTGACCGCGTCTACCTCTGTAACCATATCATGCATGACACGAACACCGCGTGCAGCTTGTGCTTCGTAACCGTGACTTATGTCACTCATGCCGGGCAACAAGCCGCCGAGTACGGCGTTACTGAACGGACAGGTAACAAACCGTTTCGCCGGTTCGATCAGGGTCACATCAATTCCGGAATTAAACTTCTTGATGTACTTGGCGCATGTCGCGCCACCAAAACCGCCACCTACAATCACCACCCTGGGTGCACCCTTGGTGCATGAAATCAGGTTGCTGCCGGCACCGGCCACACCGGCGGCACCGAGGAGACGAATGAATTGCCTTCTGGAAAACTGGTTCATAATCGCCCCCTTTACTTCGAAGTGGAAAAGAAATCAGCAATCAGCTTGATCTCTTCGTCGCTGTAGCCGTTGGCATGACGCCCCATCACCGTGGATGGACGACTGCCATCGCGAAACCCCATTAATGCCTCCTGGATAAATTGTGGCGTTTTGCCGGCAATACTGGGAATACTGCCCGGGCTTTTGCCATCTGTACCATGACAGCCGGCACAGGAATTGGCCAACATCGCGCCTTGGCTAATGCCCTCGGCCTTGATCACCGCAGGGAAAACAATCAGTGCAGTAAAAATGGCAACGATGACTGCAAACCTGGGGGCATGATCGGAAAATATATAATGATTGTTGTACACACTTCCTCCTTTTGGAATATTTCCGGGAATCAAACAGAAGCATTTGTTTTTTATCGGAAGTGAAAAGACGGTACGCCGAATTCTGCTTTTGTCGTTGACTTGAATCAATATGAGTTATTTCGCCAACTTGTTATTAATAACTTCTATTATACTTTATAATAATATAATAATTATATTATGTTATCGGCAATACCTTCTCCCGGATAATTTCCGCAATACGGGAAAATGCCGGTTCCCGGTAGCTGCCGCGACGATATACCATGCCAATACGACGCTGTGGTTGCGGATCAGAAAATCGTAAATAAAGCACCGTATCTCCTTTGCGCCGAATCTCCGGGACTGCGAGACCCGGCATCAGCGTCATTCCCATTCCCTCACCCACCATGTGTCGCAATGTCTCAAGGCTGGATGCGTGGAACCCGCGGGTTTCGTGTGCGCCAGCCGAGAAACAGATATCCAGCGCCTGGCCGCGCAAGCAGTGGCCCTCTTCCAGCAGCAACACTTCCTTGCCATTCAGATCCGTCAAGCTGATCAACTCGTGGCTCGCGAGTTGCTCGGTAACCGGTACCGCCAACAGGAAAGGCTCGCTGTATAACTCCAGCTGTGCAAACTCTTCAGTATCGACAGGCAAGGCCAGGATCAGTACGTCCAGCTCGGCTCGGCGCAGCTTTTGCAGCAGCACATGGGTCTGGTACTCATAAAGCCAGAGCTTCAGCCGGGGGTAATGTTCGGCCAGGGGTTTCATAAACCAGGGCAGCAGGTACGGTGCCACGGTCGGAATCAGTCCCAGGTGCAATTCGCCGGCCATTGGGTCATCGAAGCTGCCGACAATCTCGCCAATCAATCGCGCCTCACCCAGCACCCTTCTGGCCTGATCGGCCACGGCCTTGCCCACATCCGTCATATTGACCTGGCGATTGCTACGCTCGACCAGCAGAACACCGAGCTCTTGCTCCAGTTTTTTCAGCTGGCCGCTGAGTGTCGGCTGGCTGACAAAACAACGCTGGGCAGCACGATGAAAATGGCGCTCTTCGTCTACCGCCACCAGGTATTCCAGCTCCCTGAGATTCATGGCAAAACTCCGGAAAAATCATATTGATCGGTTTTGCCAATCATTATAATCGTAACAAACGATTTTATCTATTACTTGCCCTGCTCCAGAATACTGCCCATACCGCACGGACATGCCGGCGGATTCTGTTTACAACTTTTGCACAGGAGTTCAAGCCATGCTGGAAAATCGTGAAGGCCAGGCCATTCCCCAGGTCATTTTCAAAACCCGTAAAGATGGGCAGTTTGTCGACGTCAGCAGTGACGATATCTTCAAGGGGAAAACTGTCATCGTATTCTCGCTGCCGGGCGCGTTCACGCCGACCTGTTCATCGACACACCTGCCCCGGTTCAACGAACTGGCGCCGATCTTTCAGCAGAACGGCGTGGATGAAATTGTCTGCATGTCTGTGAATGACGCCTTTGTTATGGATGCCTGGGGTGCTGACCAGGAAGCAGCAAACATTACCCTGCTCCCCGACGGCAACGGTGAGTTCACCGATGGCATGGGTATGTTGGTGGACAAACTGAACCTCGGCTTCGGCAAGCGTTCATGGCGCTATTCCATGCTGGTCAAGGATGGCGTTATCGTGAAGCAATTCATTGAACCGGAAGTGGAAGGCGACCCGTTCGAAGTATCCGACGCCGACACCATGCTCGATTATATCAACCCGGAAGCGCGAAAGCCGGAACCTGTCAGCATCATCACCAAGCCGGGCTGCCCTTACTGCGTCAAGGCCAAGGCGTTACTGAATGATCACCGTATCGGATTTGAAGAAATTGTTCTTGGCAAGGATGCAAGCAGTATCAGCCTGAAGGCAATCAGTGGTCGCCATACCGTGCCGCAAGTGTATATCGGCGGCAACCATATTGGCGGCGCGGAAGACCTGGAAGACTATCTCAGGCGCACGCATCGCTCGGCAGCTTAACGCATCGATAACCCGGCACCGGGGGCCTGGATTTCTGCCAGGCTTCCCGAAACCGGCGAGACAGCTAGACTAGTCCTTGCTCAGGTATGCCAGGCTGGCCGCGTGCTGTTCCCAGTTCTGGCCATCAAAGGGCTCGATGATAACTTCCCGGGGCTGGGGGTCGAGGCAACGAACATTGACACTGAAACCGTCTGGATTGGATCTCGGCACGTAGAATGATTTGATACCGCACACTCTGCAGAACCGATGTTGCGCCGTATGCGTGCCAAAACTGTAGGTCGCCAGGCTGTCCTCGCCACGGATGAGGCGAAACTTTGTGGCCGGAACAATATAGTGGAGATAGCCCGAACGTGAACACATGGAACAATTGCAGTCATGCACAACAATGGATTCCGGTGCATCGACTTCATACTGCACGGCACCACAATGACAGCTCCCTGTGTAAATCATGATACTGCCCTAAAGACTTTTGCCATCAAAAAAACTGACCTCAACCTTGTTCATATCCAGGTCATCAATACAGCCGAGGTTGACGCGGAAATGCCCGGGTTTGCGAAACGTGGCATGAAACGTATAGATACCACAGTGTCCGCAAAAGTAATGTTCGGCAATATGGCTGCCAAACTGGTACTTGCGCAGCACATCCTCCGAAGCGGTGATCTTCAATTCATCCGGGGCCAGTGTAAACCCGGACATCAACGCGCCCTTGCGCTGGCAGATGGAGCAATTACACCTGACCGCTGACGTGATACCGGGCTGTTCGAATTCCCACTTCACGGCACCGCAATGACAGCTACCCTGGTACTTCATGCAGCAAGCCTCCGTCTGAACTGTATTCAGGCTTCGGAATACAAGCCATCAGTCTTGGCAGCTACAATGAAATCGTTCTTGTGCAGCCCCTTGATCTTGTGACTCCACCACGACACCTCGACACTGCCCCATTCGGTCAATAGCGCCGGATGATGTCCCTGGGCTTCCGCCAGTTCGCCCACCTTGTTGGTAAATGCCAGTGCTTCAGCAAAGTTGGAGAAAGTGTAACGTCGCATCAGGCGATCAACACCATCAATCGTTACGATGGACCAGTCCGGCAGCTGCGCCATGTATTGCTCGCGCTCCGCGTCTGTCGCCAGCGGCGCACCGATCCTGCAGGCTTCACAATCACAGGTAATGAGTTGTTCCATGAGTACTCCGGTATTCAGCATAATAATGGTGTTTTATCATATTATACTCCTCCCCGGGCATACCCTGACAATCCCTGGTTGCTCTCAAGGGTCACACTCCATGATAACGGTCACGGAGTGCCGCGACCGCTTCCGGGTTTCGGTCCTGTCACGCCAACACACGATTACCCGGGTTAATGGAGAACGGCATCAGGCTATAGTAATGTACCTGCAAACAAACACGGGCTTCGGGATAAAACCATGTCGAAATTCAAAACCGAACTGGGTCACGTGGTATTTTTTGTGTCTGACCTGGATGCGTCCATTGCATTCTACAAGGATATCGTTGGCCTTGAAGAAACCGGGCGCACGTTTAATGGCCGGGCCGCCGTACTCACCGGTGGCAGCACACATCACGAATTGCTGTTGATACAGGTTGATGGTGAACGCGAACCACGACGGCGCGGCAGCATCGGGCTTTATCATGTGGGCTGGTGCGTTGGTGATAATCTTGATCAGCTAAGGGCCGCGTTAAAACGAGTCGAGGCAGCAGGAATTGAACCGATTGGCCTGTCTGACCACGGTATCAGTCACAGTCTCTACCTTTATGATCCTGATGGTAACGAAGTGGAGCTATACGTCGACAACCCGGAATATGACTGGCAAACGCGTACGGACTGGCTGGACTACCCGGTCAAACCCCTGGAGCTGTAACAAACCGACAGCCATCAGAATTGGTGCTTCCCGCAACTGTCACGATGACAACCAGGATTCTGCCTCATCCCTTGTCGTAAATGTCTGGATCTGCTGTGGCAGACCCACGGACAGCTTCTCGTAAAGCCTGGCCAGACCCTTTGCCATTTCCTTGTCCAGCACCAGGGCGAGCCTGGCATTGCCCCGTTCCGGTGAACGCTTTCTCAGGGCAATAATATGATTCAGTAATTTCATGTCGATCATGGCGTGATCCATTTCATTGCAATCCCACAAGGTATTGGCATCAGGAGGAAACTCCGCAGAACTGATGATGCCCGCCATCGCACCGGTCAACTCTTCTATGGTAAAGCGCCCGGATATGGCTCCGTATAAAATTCTTTTTTTGTTGTCGTGATAGAATGATACAGGCACGGGGCATCTCCTGTTGGGCTCGACTGTCTGCGCTGACAGCCGTTAATCCTACATCGCTTTACTGCTGAATCCAACACATAGTGAACATTGGTGCCTCGTTGTACCGGTTTTCATCTGCTTGTCTCCGGCAACCCGATCAATCCTAACAAGAATAATGATAATTTCTATTGTGATCGTACCCAAAACACAGTACCTTGCTGTATTCAGGCACCGCGTTCACAGACAACTTCCAAGGGATGGAGGACACACATGATACCGCGCTATTCTGCATCATCACTGGCCAGCCATTGGCAAATGATCAGCTACTCCGCCAACATTTGCCGCTTCAGCCTGATCACCCTGCTGGCCGGCTGCGTGTTACTGCTGGTTGGCCAGGGACAGGACCTGATTATCAGTACCGCCGAGCATGCAAACAAGCTGATAATGATTGCGCTGTTTGTTGGCAGTACCCTGCTCTGGGCCATGAGCGCAGCATTGTGGGCGCGCATTCTTATGTGGACAGAGTTTCCCGGAACCCCGCATGACAACCCGTTTCTCGACGATTACCGCCGGCAAGTGCCGCGCTATATCGCCTTGTTGCCATTCCTGGTTGTAATACTGGCCTCCTGGAAAGCAGGCGCACCGGCAACAGATTTCATCGGCCCGGCACTGGTCACTGGCATCATTTTTCTTTCCTATTTTTACCGACGGGAAATATTTCAAAAAAGCGCCCACCTGCTCAAGATGAAAACTGACCGGTTTGACCGCCCTGAGCTTCAGGCCACGCCTGCAATCGACCTGTTGTCGCCGATGCAATCGATGAAAGCCTGGGTGGGCCGGTTTGCTTTTGCGACCACGTTGGCCGGCCTGGTGCTGTTGCTGTGGGGAATTGTCAGCCCCTTAACGCTCGGATCGCTGTTCAATGCACTGATCCTGATCATGATCTGGGGTGCGACGTTTCTGCCGCTGGGTAGCTGGATTACCTTTACTGCAAACAAAACCGGTTTGCCACTGGTCACCCTATCGCTGGTACTGGCTGTCATCTTCAGCGCCTGGAACGACAACCACGCCATCAGGCCGCTCAAACGCGAAACCCAGGCGCAGCGAATTTCAGCCAGCGAACTGGTTGATCGCTGGGCTGACAACCATTGCCAGAAGAAAGGCACAACTGTCGATTGCGGACCGATGGTGATTGTCGCCACTGCCGGTGGCGGCATCCGCGCAGCCTACTGGACCGGCCTGGTGCTGGGGACTCTTGAAGACGAGATTCCCGGATTCAATGATCGACTACTGGCAATCAGCGGTGTATCCGGTGGCTCGCTTGGCGCCGCCGTATATGGCGGCGTGGTATCCGGTGCCCATGCCAATGGCTGCAATGGCAAGGTCATGGAGTGCAGCACCGGCGTACTGTCCATCGATTACCTGTCGCCGTTATCGGCAAGCCTGTTATACCCGGATCTGCTGCAGCGCTTCCTGCCGGTTGCATTATTCACAGGTCGCGGCGCCACCCTTGAGCACGCATGGGAACAGGGATTCAGGGAAATCACTGGAACCGATGCGCTGGCCCAGTCATTCAGTGCACTGGGCCAGATTGATAACATGAAACCCTGGCCGGCCTTGTTCCTGAATGCGACATGGTCCAATAACGGCCGACGAATCGTCGCTTCAACTGTAGATATCAGCAGGGAACCGGCATTCCGGCTGGCCAATGATCAGCTTGGTGTCATCAATTACGACATACGCCTGTCCACGGCTGCCCACAACAGCGCCCGTTTTCCGTATGTCAGTCCACCGGGAAGCTGGCACAAGGGCAAGGACAGTGACCTGGTTGCCGGGCGAATCAAGGGTCGATTACAGGATGGCGGTTTGTTTGAAAACTACGGCGCGGAGACTGCCATGGAAATTCTTGCCCTCGTCAAAAGCAAGCTGGCCGGCAAACGCTACCAGCCCATTATCATTCAGATCAGCAGCGATCCAACACTACCGGCCGACCTGGCAAAAAGCCCCAGGGGGCACGTTGCCAACTTCGGCTATGAAGTCATGACCACGATTCGGACCATGGCCAATACCCGCGTCGGCCGTGGCTCAGAAGCTGCCGTACGCCTGAGAGACATGGCAACAACCACCGGCAGTTACGCGCATTTTCGTATGTGCGATGGTGACAACAAGCGTGGTGAGCCGCCGCTGGGCTGGGCGTTATCACCCAAGGCGCAGCGGGCGATTCGCGGCTACCTGCTGAACGAAACCGGCAACGGTACTCATAAAGATGAAAAGTGCAAGCCGGAGAATATCGCTCACGTTACGATGATCGCCCAGTGTTTATCCAGCCAAGGCTGCCGCTAAAGTCATCGAAATGACTGCGGATGTGGCGTTCACGGGCGCCATCGGTCACCGGTGAAACTCAGCGCACCAGGCTACGGCCCAGCCGACAACATCAACAGAGAGATCCCGACCCGGGGTGACGGCGCGCTGCAAACGCTACCCATTCCATCCAGGAACAACGCAATAGCACCCGCTCCGACTCTCGTTACAACCTCAACAGTCCCAACCCGGCGTGAATCAACGAGGAATTCAAAGCCCTGCTACTTTGGATTCCGGATCAGCTTCAAGGCTGACCCGTCATCGTGCTGGACGTTGTTCCGTGAATCTGTGGTAACAGAAAGTCCACGCCCACGTAGGTAAACACCAGCGCAATGAAACCCAAGATTGCCAATATCGCCGCGCGTCGTCCCCGCCAGTCCAGCGTGTAACGTGCATGCAGGTACGCCAGGAAGATCAACCAGGTGATGAAAGACCAGGTTTCCTTTGGATCCCAAAACCAGAGCTGGCCAAACACCCTGTCCCCCCAAAGCGCGCCCGTGACAATGCCCAGCGTGAGAAAACTGAGCGCAAAAAACGCCGCCCGGTAGGCCATCAGATCAAACAAGTCGGGCGATGCCTGGTTCTTGCGCTCCAGGTGCAGGTAACTGACTGAAGCCGCAAAGGTAATTGTCCATGCTGCATAACCAAGCAAGGTGGTTAATATATGAAACTTCAGTAACAGGCTGTTGAAGATCGGGAGCTCAGGTTCAATCTGCGCCGGCAGAAAAGTCGCATAAAGCATCAGTCCCAGGCCTACCGGCAGCAGAAAGACGCCGAGCATACGGTTCCGCTCCCTGAGCGCAAACAACAGAAAGACGCCGATAACCAGCAAGGCAAAAAATAATACAAACTCATAGGCGCTAAGCATTGGCACATGCCCCGCCCGGTACCAGCGCAAGCCAAGCAGCAGCAGATGCAGGACCCAGCCCACCCACAACACCCGTATTGCAACATGTGTCTGTAATACAGACCCAAGTTTCCAGCTACGCAGGTGCCAGCCCCAGGCGACCAGGTATAGCGCCGTAGTCAGGGCAAACAAGGCAAATTCAAGTTTTTCAAGCATCGTCAGTATCTCTTTGCTCTTCGCGTTTGCGGTCCCGGTGGCGGAAATAGAAATGCCACACCAGCCCGGCGAACATGAGGATACTCCCCAGTATCAGTATCGGCTCTTGCGGACGGTTGTATACCTGCATTCCCGTGTACCGTTTTACCGGACCCAGCGACACGCTATATCCCTCGATTTTCAGCGGCCGATCACGGCGAACAATACCGAGGGAACTCTTGGCGCCATCCTTGATGGTAAATAATTCCGCTTGCGGGGATTCACCCCTGACCAGGTTGTGCGCCATCATCGGTGTGTTGCCGAGGTTGATCAAAGGCGGTGACCAGGGTCGTACCGGGATCGTTTTCTCCCGGCGCAAGGGATCCTTTACGATCAGTTCGAAATACCAGCCGGTATCACTTATCGCGGGAAGCAAGGTAATGCCATCGACAGTGGCCGGGCTACCCGGCGCGGCCACCGTTGATACCCACTTTTTACCGTTTTTCAGCAGCGTGAGTCGGCTTTGCTGTTTCTTCTTCGGCAGCGCGGCCAGGTTAAAGCGGGGAAAGTCTTCCTGGCGGTATTCCTCGATCAACAATTCATCCAGCTGGATGGCAAACGGCAGGCCCGGGATAACCGTGATTTCATTTTCGATCAACTTGATCTTGTGGCGAAACCCGCTGAAGCCGCCATAGATGATTCCTGCAATCAACACCAGGATACCGAGATGAGTAGTGATCACGCCGATGAGCGCGTTGCGACCCTTGTGCTTGAGGATGGATGGAATATGGAGAATCGTAATAAACAGCAGGCTGAGACCCAGTAAGCCCAAAAGGCCCAGGTACCACCAGGAGCTGAACACTTCCCGGTCGGGGAACAGACTGGCTGTGGTGGTAACTGCGGTGAGCAACACCAATAAGGGAATGGCGACCTTCAACGACGCCAGAAAGCGGAATACCTTGTTAACAACAGAGAGTATCAAAGACCTAATGAGCTTTGCTGTTGTTGTCGTTGGCCGCAGAAGTCTTTTCCGATTGATGGCCCGGTTGATGAGGGTTGCCGGCCTTGGCAGGTACGTCACCCTGGTTTTCAGCGGCGTAGCGCTCCAGCCTGGCCATGATATCCAGCAGCCCTTTTGCCTGCTCATCATTGGGATTGAGTTTGAGTACCGAAGCGAAATGGCTCTTGGCGAGCTTGATGTTGCCCATTTTGTAATAGGCTACCCCGAGCGCATACATAGCACCGGTATCATGGCTGTCTATCGCCAGGGCCTGCTCCAGGTAAATAACCGCAGATTCGAGGTCCTTTAGCATCAGGTGCGCCGAGCCCTGGAAATACCTGGCTTTCGCTCCCTGGGGGACGTCGGAAGGAATTTGCTCCAGCGACTTGAGTGCTTCCTGGTATTGCTTGTTGTTAAAGCTGGTGATGCCCGTTTGCAACAGCGTGTCCCATTTTGCGGACTGATCCGGTTGCAAAACAAAAAACCAGAGCAGGCCCGACAGGATCAACACAATAGTCGCGGTTGATCCGAGGACAATTTTCTGTTTGTTGGTCATTACTACTCCAGGTAGACGCCGATGCAATCACCCCCGCCGTTAGTGCGGAGATCATTGATATTGATAATGATTCAAGCGGGTATGAAAAATCTTTTCCTGCGAAAAGTCAACGTGGTCAGCCGTACGTCCCCGAACCCGGCTACAACTACTTTTTCTTCGCATATTTCTGCGCGTGGGGCAGAAATTGCAAAAATAGCCGCGGCGATTCACTGGATTGGTCCAGTCTTTCGGTGTGGTCGAACAGGTGAATCGAAAACTGGGTTAGCCGATTGAACTGGACATCCCAGGCGCCGCCGCCCGCGGTAACCCGCTTTCTGCGCAACTCCACGGTCCAGAAACCGTTTTCCCAGTGCCCCTTGGCATGCACATCGGCGGCATTGCCTTGCAGCTCAAAGGGCTCGTATTGCGGTGCATATTTTACCTGGCTGGATGGAGGAGACAGACGGCGGCTGGGCGCTGTCGCGTCGCGGGTACCATCGAGCCTATGGCCGAAATACACGGTGTCCATTATCGGCCAACGCATATACTGCCGGTCCAGTTCATACCAGGAATTGTGCAAGTTGCCATCTTTGCGATCGGTAAACCGGAGATTCCATTCATCCTTTTTGTTTCTGCTCGCATAGGGCGTATTGCCGGGCAACTTTGCATCCTTGACCGATCCGCTCAAATCCAGCGCCCGGGCAACCGGATCTGTCCTGCCAGCCATCCAGTGCCAGGCATCAAAATCAAAAGCGTAGCCGGAAAGGAAAGACGGAAACCATTCGCAGCCGGCTTCAAAACTCAGCAGCAGGGAATCCTCAACCTGTGGCCCGGAAATGTATTTTTTCGACTTGCCGTCCCATACCCACGGATGGTGCAGGCGATCTTCACTGGCGTCGGCCCAACGAACGCGCATATACACATCCTGGTCGGTATACAGGGCCTTGATCCGGGCGGAATTGACACGGCCGAACGACAGCGGCACGGTGACCTCTTCGGCCTGCGCCCAGGCGGCTTCATTGTCGATTCCGTCCAGTTTAAAGTTGCCGGACGCGGTATAGCTAACCGGAATCCTGATGCCCTGCTTGAAGTCATCCGGCTGCCAGCGATTATCGCTGACCTGCACCTTGAGAATGCCGCCGCTGAGGGTCGAGCGTTTGACTTCTGCCTGGGCGTTAGCCGCAAATAGCAGGCCCGCGGCCAAGGACAGGGCGATAAATTTCTTGTCATAGTGTCGCATAGCCATTCCCCTAAAAGTTACCGCCGCCATGCATATGGCCACTCTGGCAACCGAGCCCGTTATTGGTGTCATGGCTTGGCTCGTGGCAGAAGGTACACCAGGCACCCCAGCCGAACTGCTCCTGCTCGCCCTGGGCGTTCAGCGGGAAGGTGTAGGTCGTGCCGCTTACTCCCTGCCAGGCGTTTACGCCACCCACTTGCATCTGCTGTCCCGCTACCGTGATCGATGTGCGCAAATTATAGATATTGCCGGAGCCGTGTGGACTGTGGCACAGCGTGCAGTTCATTGCCGCATAAGCCCCGGTCGGTTGCTTGCCAGCATCATAATCAGCCTGGGTTGCCCAAGGCACTTTCAGGAAACCGCGGGATTGAGAGCTGTTGCCCGTCAGGTTTCCGTGCTGATCCCTGGTGGCGAAAGTATCAGCAATATTGAGCATGGTTGAGCCCGGCGGAAAGAGCACGCCCGGAGGCGGGGTACCGTCATGGCAGGTGAGGCAAAACTGGACGTAATCCGGCTCGGTACAGGTTCCGGGCGGCGGACATATGGCCGATCCAACGGGATTGGTCGGGTCCCAATCCGTTCCCGGGGTACTGGAATAGGTAAAACTGGGCATATCCCCGGTATACGAGTTCAACGGGCTGTAGTCACGCAGCGGTCCTCCCGTACCCGGATTTTTCGGGCGCATGGCAGCGTTGGCGGCATGGGGATCATGGCAATCCTTGCAGCTGAGCGTTGCGCCTGAGAAAGCTTGATCCGCAGGCTGGACATCGTGTTTTTTATTTACCGTACCGTAGTCACTGCCACCGATGTACTCTTGCGGGGTCCCCGAATTGAACTGGGCGAGGACGTTTATCGAGCTTGGCCCATCGGCATCATGGCAAACCAAACAGAATTCGGCGATTGACACGGCGGGACCGCCGGCCGGCGCCAGCAACCTGACTTGCTCGGAGCCGTGGCCGCTGCCATGACAGCCGCCTACGCCATCGCCAAGACAGGTGACCGGCGAAGACGGGAAGGATGCTGAGGGCCGGTTATGTGACGCGTTGGCCCAGGCAACAGGATCGATAATCGGGGGGGCGCCACTGCCGGTAAACGGCGATGTCGCAGTCTGGTCGCTGCCACTGGCAGGCAGGCTACCCGCGTTACCATCGGCATGGCAGCTTAAGCAATGTGGTGCCAGCGATTCCTGGTATGTACTGGTGGTCGAGGTGCCTGGATTCAGCTGCGCGTAACTGGTCACGCCATCATCAAGATTTTTCACTCTCACAGTGCCGGTTTGATGGGTAATCTGGTCATGGCAGACCTGGCAATCGGCCTGGGTGACTACCCCGGAGCCGCCGGTGATATGGCTGCTGAGACCATTGAACTTGGTGGTGATGATCGGCCGTGGGATGGCTCCCTGCTGAGACGAGTGACACGCGGTGCAGTCACCCGCACCCTGGAATTGATTGTTGTGCTGGTGGCAGTTTGAGCAATGCGTATCCGCCGGACCGCAATTACCGCCGCCACCATCATGACACTGATCCGACAATGATACGGACGGGTTGTTGGTATGGTTCTTGGTCAGGGTGTGGCACACCTGGCAAAATCCTCTCGCCTGGTTCGGAGCAGGAGGATTAATGGCATCAACACCACCCTCAATTGCTCGATCAGGGTTATTGGCGGCCACAGGCCCGCCAGGGTACGTCTCGCCCCGCTTGGGCTGGTCGGTATGCAGGAACGCCGGTGTGACCGCGTTGGGCACATATTTGTTCACGTTAGCGCGCAGGTAACTCTTGTTTTGTTGCGTTACGCCTGTCACCGAGTGTGTGCTTACCGTTGTATTGCTTCCTCCTGGATTGTGCAAATCATGGCAAAAGCCGCAATCCACATAGGCAATCGCCGAATTCTTGGTGGGCGTGAGGTGATTGTCGAATTCGAGCTTGGCTGACGCCGGTCCGGTTGGATTATGGCAGGTCTCGCACGTCACCTTCAGCTCTGCGTCACGTGGAAAGAATCCGACATGGCCATTATGACAATCATTGCAAATGAGGCCATTTTCCATGTTGTGGACAAGCACATTCGTGGTCGCCTGGCTGGCTTCTGCCGGGTTTGGCACGTAGGCGATGCTCGCACCGCTGCCGGTATATTCATAGATCGCGACTGTATAATTCGTCAGCTGCGCCAGACCCGTAACCAGCACGCTGTTGCTTGAACCCTGGTAAACCACGAAATTCTGGGAACCGGCCGGTGGCAGTTCCGGGGCCAGCGTGTAGTCAGGGTTGGCCGTGGCCGTGTAATCGTTGCCATCGAGCGGATCGGTTGCGATGGTGAGTGCCGGCCGCAATACGACGATGCTGCCGTCACCGGATCCACGCGTCCAGGAGATGCGCATTGAGGTCGCAGCGACCTGCGGGAAGGTGACATTGGAGGCTTGCACGATGCCGCCGGCTGTAGCCAAAAAGGAACTTTCCGCGGAGTAGCCGGTACCGCTGGAATTGCTTGCCCAGGCGCGGAAATAGATGGTGGCGCCAGTAGGCAGGCCCGTTACCCCCACGGTGAATATACCGGTAGTGGTTCCCCCTTCCGGTACGCTGTTCGGGTAGGGACCACCCGGCGACGTGCCCCATTCCACACCGCGGTTGGTGATAACTGATCCGCCATTTGAGGTGACGTTGCCACCCAGCGTTGCGCTTGTGTCCGTTACGCTGGCAAAAGTCGGAGCGGTTACGGTCGGTAGGCCGGCCGTGGTCGACTGGCTGCTGGTGCCCGGCGCGGTTTGCCGGTAATTGATACCCGTTTGACCCGTTCCAGCACCGGCAGAATAGAACACGGCGACATTATACAGCGTCGCGGCACCCAGTCCGGTGACGATAACGCTGGTTGCCCCTGTGCCACGGTAAACCACGAACTCGGAAGCGCCGATATCGGCACCGCTTCCGTAAGTACTATTGAATACGTGTTCTGTACCGTCGGTCGGCGTGGCCGTTATCGCGTTGGTACTGACAACTACCAGGGCGCCATTACCGTCACCGGCGGGATTGGCCGGCCAGTTAATACGAAAACCGGTTTCGCTGACACTGTCGATGGTGACCGAAGCCGGCGAGTTGGCCGGTTCGGTGTAGAAGCTGTTGTCCGGACCATAGTCGGTGCCCGTACCATTGGTTGCGTAGGCGCGGAAATAAACCAAGGTGCCTGAACTCAGACCACTGCGCAAATGAGAGAAAGCACCGGTCGTGGTACCGCCCTCGGCCAGCGCATTCTGGGTAATAGGCGCCCCGGTGGTATTCCAGACAGTGCCACGGGCTGTGATCGGGTCACCGCCATCACTGGTGATGTTGCCACCCAGGGTAGCTGTCGATGCAGTAACCGCGGCTAACGAGCCAAGCGTGGAAGCACCCAGTGTCGGTGCGGTACCTGCTGCTGCGTTGGGTACTTCGAGTTCGGCCCAGGAAATCTGTACTGATTCATTGCCGCCAAGGCCGCTGGAGGTTAGCTGGAGTGTGAGATTGGCATAATTCGTGATGCCACTGGCATCCGGAATAACAAATTGGTGCAAGGCAAAAGCGCCGCGGGTGGCAGAGACATTGCCACTGTCGAAAATCAGTGTTGCGCCATCGTACAGCGCCGCATTGCAGCGTTCCGGACCTCCGGAGCCCGAGGCCTGGCAGCGATAGCGCAGAATATGGTCATTCAGATTTGCGCCGCCCGGATCGGTAACACTGCTCAGCCCAAAGATCGCTGTGGAGTTGTTGCCATTGCCCGAGTTAATGTAATCGGCGTCGGCAGCGGTGACCTCGTCGATGGCTTCATGATGAGTAGGGGCATTGACGACAGTCCAGCCCGCAGCATTTATCGTCGCATTCGGCCTGGCAAACTGGGCCGCCAACAGCGACGGACTTGCCGCTACGGCAAAAACCAGGCCCAATATCAGCAATAAATTTCTTCTAATCATTTACATCTCTGCCGAATAATCATCATGGAATCGTTAAAACTTCAACCCTGTTACCGTCACCGGTGGTGATTATGGCCGTGCCCATTTGTGAAATCAGCACATCCATCGGCACCCTCAACGTTCCGGCTCCGCTACCGTACTCGCCATAAAAATTCAGAAACCCACCCGTGGCCACATCAAAGACTATTACGGCGGCCCTGAAGTTATCCAGCACGTGAAGCCTTCCAAAGGAATCTGTGTCCAGTGACTGCAAACGGGCGAAAGCCGGCGCGCCAGGAATTTCACATTTACCGGTAAACCAACTACACCTTTGGCCTTTCGTACCGGCAAACGTAATGCTTCTCAACCAGTTTCCCTCAAGGTCATAAACCTGTACGCGTTTATTCCCCTGGTCCGCCACAAATATCTCTTCCCTGTTGGCAATACCATCGCTCATGGTGAGTATCTTGGCATCAACCGGGAACTTCAGTTCGCCCTGCCCTTCTCCGGACTTGCCAATAATACCAACGGGATTATAGGCGATATCGAATACGCGGATATGATTTCTGAGGCTATCGGTGACATAGATATTGCCGAGCATATCGACAGTAATGGCGCTAGGCATTTTAACAAGGCCTTCGCCAAATACCGCCAGCAGTTCACCGTTGGCCGGGTTGTAAACTTCAATATTGTCGCGACCGTCGTTACCGACCAGAATATATCCCCGCCTATCGACCGCCACGCCCAGCGGTTTGTCCAGCCCCTTGATCTCGGCCTTCGGTTTCAAGTCGGCGCCATAGATAAACAGGGAACCCACCCTGGGATCAGTTATATAATAGTCACCACTCATATCGGTGGCCGCGGTAATGCGGGCGAGATATCTCGGCGTACTTTCCAGCAGCAATGCATTGCCGGGAGCTTCACCGCCGGCGCAGAAAGAACGATCGTTAATAAAACTAAGCAGCACCCTGAAATGTTGCAGAAAATACCGGGTAGGACGGCCATTGAACTTGGATTCTGCAATGGTATTTGCGTAGAACAGGCACCAATCGACACTTTCCCAGTAGATTTGCAGATAATTGGTGCTGAAAATGGTCAAATCGGCGAGATCGACAATACCGTCAGCGTTCAAGTCGCTCTTATCGACCGACGGCGGGACGAATTGACAATTGTAGGACCCGACAATGAGCCTAAACAATCGACTGAAGCGGCCTGTTGTGGCCGAGACGTTCTGGCGAAAGTACTTTTCGTTTTGGACGCTTGACTCGTAGAAACGACACCAATCAACCGTTTGCCAGTCCTGCTCAAGATACCTGTTGCTGAAAATCTCAAGGTCAAGAAAATCTACCAATTTGTCGTTGTTGAGATCACTCCTGTCGAAAGAGGCAGCTTCAACAAATGGCGTCCAGGCCAAAACAACAAACAATAAAATTGCGACGATCCCTTGCCTGGCTACATCTTGCATGGACTCGTTCATACCGGCATTCTACGCAGCAGCGCACCTTTATTTTCTGACCACTCAGGTTCAGCACATCCGCCTAAATGAGTGATCTCGTTACCGAATAGAAAATTTCATCCATCCGGCCCAACACTTATCCTGGCATCCTGCGACTTTAAACTTCCGCACCATCGTCCTGATGCTTCCTAATCCCGACTGCAATGGTTTGTTATACACATACAATTTTAGTCTATATTCGGCCCATATGAAAGGTGGAAAGGAAAGGAAATTTCTTTTCCCGGACACTGCTCCGGGACACTGCGGATGGCGCCCACCGCAGGTGGTGGCATCCGGGCGGCCTGCTGGACCGGCCTGGTACCGGGTATCCTGAAGACGAGATTCCCGGATTCAATCAGCGGACACTGGCAATCATCGGTGTGCCCGATGGCTCGCTTGGTGCCATGGTGATAACAAGCGTGGTGAGTCGCCGCGTGGCTGGTCGTTGTCACACAGGGTGCTTAAAACGATTCAAAACCATCTTCTGGACAAGCAGATAATTCATGGAGAACCGCTTTCCGATCGCGGCTTTCGCAAGGAAAACCAGGCCCGGGCAAGCCGAATCAAACAATGCCTGGCTGGGCGTCGCTGTGGAAAATAACATTTGCTTCCTGCGTCATCCGGGTTGACTCACGACCATGCGCCGCCAGGCTAGGCTAGCCGGATATCGGTGTAACTTCTGCCAATGCCATGTTGGGCAACAAAACCTCGACGCGGGTTCCGCGGCCGTCACTGCTTTCGATACCAATAGAGCCGGACAGTATGCCAGCCAACTCCCGGGCTACAGAAAGCCCTACCCCGATACCGCCGCCGACACGCTCAAACGGGCTGAATACCATGCCCAGCTGATCCTCGGATATTCCGCGGCCGCTATCCTGAACAATAAACTTTACCGTTCCAGCACCGGCGGAAAACGCACTGACATGCACATCTCCATCCCGGTAATTGTACTTGATTGCATTGGACAACAGGTTGAACATGATGTGAATCAGCGCGCGCCTGTCCGTATTCAGCGCCAGGTCCTCAGCTACATCGGCATCCACTTTTATGCACTTTTCAGCTGCAATGTCTTGTACCATCTCCAGGCAATGTGTGACTGCCTCGGCTACATTAAACCGGGTTATACTGATTTCATAGCGGCCCGATTCAATACGTGACAGATCGAGCACGTCATTAACAAACTCCAGCAGCATACGGCCGGATACTTCTATCTCGGCAATATTTTCCGCCACGTCCTCGTCGACGGTAATCTTGTCATTCATTCGCAATAATTCGGAAAACCCGAGTATGGCATTCAATGGGGTGCGTAGCTCGTGACTCATTCTTGACAGGAAATCCGTCTTGGCTGAGTTGGCCTTTTCCGCTATATCCCTGGCTTCAATCAACTCCCGGGTTCGTTCAATGACACGAAGCTCCAGGTCGGCATTGGTATCCTGTAACAACTTGATGGCTCGTGTACGATCCAGAAACTGGCTCAGACGATGCGCAATCTCGTTTACCAGCGCAGTCTCTTCTTCAAGAAACGGGCCATGATCATGCTGTTGGGCCTCTTCGGCACAGAATACTTCCAGCTTGCCCGCTTCAATCCCCGCTTCATTGATCGACGCTGTCAGCCGGGAAGGACTTTCCACAAAGGGACTGGACTTCAAGGTTCGGTCCTTGTAGACAATTCTGGCCGAGGTAAGATCCGGATACTGGAAAGACGCTGGAATAATATCAACAATTTCCATGAACGCGCTCTCTACCAGCGAAGAACGAGACAGGATGTCAGATGTCTTGTACAGGCAATTCAGCTCCTTGACCCGTTCCACGAGCATGAAGTTGGCAGCCGCCTGCTTGCTCTTTTGTGATTGAAGACGCCTGTTAATGATGACGATATAAATCATTGCCAACATCAGCATGGCGGCGCCGGCCAGTGCGACCACTATTGCCGCAAAGTAGTTCTTGAAAAAACTGCGAACATCAAAACTTTGCATGTCGCGATACGGTCCGATATTCAGATCCTTCATAAGATCATGAACCGGCTTGTAGTCTTCGACCACGGTCCAGCCAACATAATTGCCCGCTACCGCGGCAGCATCGGTCTCTGGCATGGTTAAAAGTGCCAATGCCACCTGTTGCGCCAGGTTGTTGGGCGCGCCACTCATTTTCGAAAATGGCCATTCAGGATACAAATCCGTGCTCAGGAAAAACGGAAAGCCTTCGACATGTCTTGCATTGATTACTTTCACCTTGTCCAGGGCAATCTCACCCTGTGCCGCCATTCGCTCAAGCATGTCGGTACGAACCACGCCGGCATCATGACTGCCATTCAGTACTGAATAAACAACCTTGGACTGGATGCCGTCCGCGTAATCAAGCGACCCAAGGTCGGCATGGGGATTAAAGTCATGCCTCAACAATTCTCGCCAGGCCACACGCCAGCCGCCAAACGCTCGCTCGGATACGGCAATCATTTTCTTGCCACGAAGATCGGCTATGTTACTGATTTCGGTATTATCGGCACGCGTGAAAATCACGGCACCAAAATGTGTGTAAGGTCTGCCCTGGCGCCGGTTTTTCAGCGTAACCAGTTGACTGGCGCCAAAACGCATCTCCATTTCAATGGACGAAGTGGGATTGGTAAGAACAAAGTCAAACTTGCCCAGCCTGGCGGCCTCCATCAACTCGTCCAGCTTTATATACGGCTTCATCACAAACTTGTGCGGTGCCAGTTTTCCGGACAAGTAATCCGCTGTTGGCTGCCACTGCTCCATGGCTTGCTGTTCACCATTATGGGCACGCAGGCCAATAGTTATCGTATCCGCCTGTGCTGTCACAGATGAACATATTACAGTCACCAATATTGCCAGTCTTGCTATCACTGCCCAGGAGTACTCGCGCCGTTAATTTCGTCTAAAATAATGATGTAATTATCAATGTTACAGACCTACCCCTAAATGTATAACAGTATGTATAACAGTTTTATTAGGTAGTTGACCCCGGATTTACAATTGTTTTAATAAGTTTTAGCAGTTCAATGCTAATGTGTAGCGAGAAACCGGGCGCAACTCTAGCAAATCTGCCTGGCCAAATCAGTATCTTATTTGGCCGCATCGCGTTATCCGGCGGGCGCTGTTTCGTCGTCCGGCGCATAAGGTTTGCGCCAAAACAGTCGATATAACCCTTGCCCAAATACGCGTAATCAAACCATGACAACAGTACAACACTCGAACGAACTGGTCTCACTGGCAAGCATCGCCGCTGAATTACACGCAGTCATGACAGTGGCCCAGGGCGTTTCGCTGGCGGCAAAAAATGCCAAGGTGATCTCGGCACAGGCCGGTGAAAAAGGCCTGGGGTTTCAACCCATCACTAACTTTATTGATGAAATTTCACAAACCGCCATCCAGGGGGTCGACGAAATCAATCGCAAGGCACTGCAGTTATCCCGGCTCGCGGTAACCGAACAACGCAGCTACGACGCCTATCGACGCTTTAGCTCGGTCAAAACCCGGTACCAGGATGCCCGGCATATCGAGTCCATGTACGAGTCCCTGCAGGGCGTGCAAACCACCATGCTGGAAACATCGTCGCGCTTCAAGAAAGATCTCAATCACCTGATGCGATTGCTCGAATCCATGAACGAAACGATGTTGTCGGCCCGCTCCATAGCATCGGTATCGCGTATTGTCACCTCGGATGCCCAGGAATACCGTGCCAAGCTGCAAGTCGTGGCAGATGACCTGGACAAGGCCGCCATTTTTATCAAGGAAAAGGTAACCGACAGTTACAAGCATCTTAATCGTGTTGAAGAGCTGGCTCACAAACACGTTTAACTTTTCACGGAGCGATAAATGAAATCAACCTTATTTTATGACCACGGGCACAAATGGTATGCATTCGGGCGCGACCCGGAACGCCAGGAACAAATTATCGATACCAATCAATACATGGTCGTTGCCGGCAACAACGCCCTGCTCATGGATCCAGGCGGTATCGAGGTGTTTGCGCCCATGCTTGGCGCGATCCTGCATCATGCCCGGGTTGACCAGATTACCGACGTGTTCGCCTCACACCAGGACCCCGACATCATTTCGTCGCTCGGCCTCTGGGACCAGGCATTGCCACACGCAAAATTGCATGCACCCTGGTTATGGGAAGGATTTTTGCGCCACTTCGGTATGGAACATATCGAATACGCCGCCATTCCCGATGAGGGCAGCAGCATCAGTTTCGGATCGGTGGAGCTCCAGTTCATTCCGGCCCACTACCTTCATGCTTCGGGCAACTACCATGTTTACGATCCCAAGGCCAAGGTATTGATGAGTGGTGACGTCGGCGCAGCACTGGAAGCATCCAATGCGCCGCTGTTTGTCGAGGACTTTGACGAACATGTTGGCAAGATGAAAATGTTCCACCAGCGCTGGATGCCTTCCAATCGCGCCAAGAACGACTGGGTCAGTCGCGTACGCCAGCTTGATATTGACTTCATGGCGCCACAACATGGCCGCATCTTCAAGGGTGATGACGTCAAACATTTCCTGGACTGGTTTGAAGCCCTGGAAGTAGGCATCGCAGTTTAACGTTGCATAGTGTTGTTGATAAAGCGATCAAGCTGCTCATATTGCTGATCGCTTAATCGACCGATTGATTCATTTGGAGTGGCATCGACCAGAAATCGGGGCAATGCCAGTCCGGTGACCAGCTTGTTATGGCGCCAGGCGCGCAATCCCGGATACTGCCATGTCAACTTCCTGATCACTGCGGCCGCAATGTCGCGGTCGATACTGTCAATCTCAAGCTCCAGTTCACAGTGCTCTATACGCCGGTCCGGTTTGCCATTAACCTGGTACCAGGTTCGATCCAGTGCCAGCTCCATGGATGACATGGCAGCATCGCATTGCAGGTGCCGTACGATGCGCTCTGTTTTTCGGTGTTGCAGCACAATGAAACCGGCATCGCTCATGAATGCCAACGGATCATGATTGCCATTTCCTGCGATGTTAATCTCGCTACCCAGTCGGGATAGGGCTTTTGCCAGTTCAGTCCCGGTGTTTGACTGCCAACGCCGCTCCCATTCGAACCGTTCGACAAGACCGTTATCAGCAATACGTTCATCTGCCTTGATGGCCACCGATGCCTGGCCCGATTCAACGCGTATACGCAAGGCAATCCCCGCCTTGCCGAGGCAACCATCTGTCGAATCAAAATACCGGTCTTCCAGGATTTTTGTTTGCGCGCCGCCGACACTGCAACCGGCGATGGTGTTCGCACCGGACAGTTCGGCAAGCACCTGGTCCGCAGTCGCGGTGACGGCCAGTTTGAATTCAAGCTCAACAGAGTTATCCATATTCACACTCAGGAGTGGCGTCGCTGGCGAGTTTCTGTCGGGCGCTTGCCCACGTCATTTGAATGTTCATGTTTGTGGGCCATGTCGTACATAAAGCGTGGTTCTGATCGCAAGCCGGATGCCAGGTAGTCCTGCATCAATACCGCTTCGGCCTCAGCAGGCGCGATACCGAAATTCCCGGTCATCGCCTGGTAGACAAAACCGAACAACCGCTCCAACGCAATGCCATGGGTGCGTCCGCACCGGGCATGCAGCCAATCGGAAAAATCAAGAAACCGTTCAAAAGGATTGCTGCCGAGCAACAATGTCCGGCTGTGTTTAAACCTGCCGGAGTTGCCGATCATGTCCCAGTACCGGGCAAACCGCTTGAGCCTTTGCATGGTTGCAAAATCAATCAGTTCATTGCTCAAAATCGTATAAGGCGCCAGCGGGCTGTAACGCATGCCAAAATCCCGGGTATGACGAATAATCGGCGTGCCACGCAGTCGTTTCAGCACACCCACCTGGATCTCGTGCGGGTTCAGCGCCACCAGCCGGTTAAAGCCGTTGGCAAGACTGGTGACATCCTCTCCCGGCAAGCCGACAATCAGATCCGCATGAATATGGGCATTGGTTTCATTTCGTATCCAGCGGAGATTGGCTTCTGACTTCTTGTTATCCTGCTTGCGGCTGATCAATGCCTGCACGTCAGGATTGAAACTCTGGATGCCGATTTCAAACTGGATACTGTGTTCCGGGAACCGGCTGATTACGGCCTTCAATTCATCTGGCAGCTTGTCTGGTACCAGTTCGAAATGCACGTACACAGGTTCTTCACGCATCTTGTCCAGGAAGAATTCCATAATACGGATACTGGTGGCCGTCTTCAGGTTAAAGGTGCGATCAATAAACTTGAAGCTGCGAACACCGCGATCATAGAGCTTCTGTATCTCACCCAGAAACCGGTCCAGGTCAAATGGATAGACGGTCTTGTCCAGTGATGACAAACAGAACTCACAGCGAAACGGACAGCCACGCGATGCTTCGACATAGATCACGCGACGGGCAATATCTTCGCCGGTATACTCATCATATGGCAGGGCAATATCTGAAAGCGAAAACGCAGAGGGACGATACACCTTGTCTTGCGGCAAATCCCCTTTCAGTATCAACCTGCATAAACCCGCAAACGCCAGGTCACCCTGCCCCGGAATCACGTAGTCCGCCAGTTTGCATATTTCCTGGTCATCGATCTCGTAACTGACTTCCGGCCCGCCCAGGACAACGACAGTTTCCGGTGATACGGTCTTGATAATCTGCACCAGTTCACGCGCCTCGCTGGCATTCCAGACATACACACCCAGGCCGATAATCCGCGGCTTGTCACGCAAAAGACCCTCGGCAACATCCGCCAGCGAAGTGTTGATATCATGCTCGATCAAGCGGGTTTCATCACGTAACTCGGCCATGTTGGCCAACAGGTAACGCGCACCCAGGGAGGCATGAATATAACGCGCGTTAAGACTGGCAATGACGATAGTGGACATGAGGCGAGTGTATGTGATCAGGCTGCGCGGAAAAAGACCGGCAATTGTTTTACAGGCAGCCCGACAATTCAGCCGGCCGAACTGCCGCCTACCAGGGACCGGTCAAGGATTGATCCAGGTCCAGGTAGATCAGGGTAATACCAAGGGTATTGACGAAACCGTGGGTGAATATGGAATACCACAAATTATATCCTGACCGAATAAACATGAGACCGAAAAACATGGCCAGGAGACCTGTGCTGAGCACTCCGGACAAACCCTGGTACATATGGGCCAATCCGAAGGGTGCCGACGTGATCAATAATATTACCGCCAGGCTGCGTCGCGAATCACCAAACAACATTTTCAGGCGTGTAATCAGGTAGCCGCGAAAGATGATTTCTTCGGCAAAACCGCCAAAGCCCCAGCCAAGGAGCATCAACACCACGTAACCACGGAAGTTTCCGCGCACCCCGTCAAGACTGGACAGGTCGATACGGTCACCGGTGAGTTTCTCAAACAGGGGATCGAATACCAGGTAGGCCAATAACTGGATGATCAGCCCAAAAACCAGCCCCGCTGCAAGCGCGCGAGTCCAGCTCTCCGGCCGAACAAAGCCGATAGACCTGAAGATACCTTGCTTGCGATTAGCGGCGAGCAAAACCGACACAATAACCAGTGCGACTACCACGCCGACACCGGGAACCAGTACAATAGCCGCCAGGATCAGCAGAATGTACACAGCGATGCTGGTTCGGGTTTCGTGTAACGGATTTGTCATACGTCGATCTCTTCAGTACTTTTATCTGTCATTCATGCCTGGCGCTGTCATGTTGGTGCATCCAGTCTGCGTGAGTGATGCGGTACAACACGTATCGACTATACGGACTGTCAGCCGGCTGACCCGGGAACAGGAAATTCTGTTGCGCATCACGCATGCCAATGCGCTCCATCACGCTGCGCGAGCGTTCATTGGTCTCCATGGTGAAAGCCACGATGAAATCAAGCGCGAGCTTTTCAAACCCGTATTGTACAGATGCCCGCGCCGCTTCTGTCGCGTACCCCTTGCCCCAGAACGGTCGCGCCAGGCGCCAGCCCACACCTACGCAGGGTGCAAATGGCAGATCCGGTGTCGGCTCAAACAATCCCGTTAGCCCGGCAAACTGTCCGGAGGTTTTTTCTTCCAGCGCCCAGAAGCCCCAGCCCCGCTGGTCAATCATGGCGGCGACACTGTCGGCAGTCCGGTTGCTCTCCGGCTCGGTAAATACAACCGGGTCAAATTCTGTTGCCTCGGGATCAGCATTCATCCGGGCAAACGGCTTGTAGTCCGACGGCTTCCATTGCCGCAAAATCAGTCTCTCGGTTTCTATCGAAGCAGTCATGTTTGTCTCCGACTTGCCAATAATTGACATGCGCGATCTACTGACGCAATTTGTAACCGGTCTTGAACACCCACCATACGGCTGCCAGGCACAGCATCATGAAAACCATAACCATGGCCAGGCTGATACCTACTGCAATATCGGCAACACCGTAAAAACTCCAGCGGAAACCACTCATCAGGTAGACCACCGGGTTAAACAAGGTAACCTGTTGCCAGAATGGTGGCAGCATGTTGATAGAATAAAATGCACCACCCAGAAACGTTAGCGGTGTAACCACCATCATCGGTATCAGGCCAAGCTTCTGGAAATCATCGGCCCACAGACCAACAAGGAAACCAAACAGGCTGAAACTTGCCGACATCAGCACCAGGAAACTGATCATCCACAACGGATGCAAAATTTCATAATCAACAAACATCCTGGCCGTAAGCAGGATCAACACACCAAGGATAATGGACTTGGATGTCGCCGCGCCAACATAGCCGATCACCAGCTCAACAAACGATACCGGCGCAGACAGAATTTCATATATGCCCCCTGAAAACTTGGGAAAGTAGATTCCGTAACCCGCATTACCGACACTCTCGCCAAGCAAAGACAGCATCAACAACCCGGGAATGATGAACTGGCCATAGCTGACTCCGCCAATCTCGCCCATACGTGAACCTATTGCCGAACCAAACACGATGAAATACAGCGAAGTCATCAGGATTGGTGACGCCACGCTTTGACCCAGGGTGCGCCACATGCGCGCCATTTCATGAATATAAATTGCCCGTATGGCGTGCACGTTCATTTCTTGTCTCTCAGCAGGCCGACAAAAATATCTTCCAGCGAGCTCTGGCTGGAATGCAAATCCCTGATGTCGATACCGGCCTGCTCCAGCTTGCGCAACAACTGCGGGATGCCCGTGTGATCCTTGTGTACATCAAACGTATAGCTGATCTGGTCGCCGGACTCCGACAATTCCAGCGTATAGTCGTCAAATCCCGGGGGCAAGTCTGACAATGGCTGTTGCAGGGATATGGTGAGCTGTTTCTTGCCCAGCTTGTTCATCAATACACTCTTGTCCTCAACAACGCTGATCTCACCGTTGTTAATGATACCGATCCGGTCCGCCATATCCTCTGCCTCATCAATATAATGAGTGGTCAGGATTATCGTAACGCCACTGTCGCGCAGGCGCCGAACCATCTGCCACATATCATGGCGCAGCTCTACGTCAACACCGGCTGTGGGCTCATCCAGGAACAGCACCTCGGGTTCATGCGACAGCGCCTTGGCGATCATGACCCGGCGGCGCATGCCGCCCGACAAGGACATGATCCTGGAGTCGCGCTTGTCCCACAACGACAGGTCACGCAAAACCTTTTCAATGTATGACTCATCCGGCGCATGGCCGAACAGGCCACGGCTGAAACGAATGGTGGGCAATACGCTTTCGAAGGTGGCAACCGGCAACTCCTGGGGCACCAGGCCAATTCGAAACCTGGCTTCCCGGGAATGAGTTCCGGTATCAAAACCGTCCACTTCCACGGTACCTGATGTCGGCGTGACAATACCGCAAATGGTGCTGATCAAGGTGGTTTTGCCGGCTCCGTTGGGACCCAGCAAGGCAAAAATCTCGCCGCGACGAATATCAAGATTGATATCCTTCAGCGCGTGCAATCCTGACGCATAGGTCTTGTTGAGATTTTTGATGGATATAACGGGTTCCACCCACCCTCCCGAGCATGGATAAATCAATTTAATGGAATTTGCCAGCGCACAACCAGAGGGGCCATGAGTAACATAAAATCGGTTGCGTGGCTACCGGCCACCGAGGCGGTGGTTTACCTGGACCGCCAATGACAAAGACATGGAAACCCAGGCAGCCCGACAAGGCATTAAACAAGAAACCATGCGGGTAAACCCGGCGAGGCCTGCATGGTTTCAGGCAAAAGGCGTCAGGCCATCATCTCTACAACCCAGCGCGTGACCATACCGGTTGCATTGGCGCATTGATTTTTTCTGTCCCGGTCAAACTGCTGGTACTGTTCCGTATCCCACATGTCATAGGTTCTGCCGGTAAACTGCTTTTGCAGCTCCTCGCAGGTGATACCGCCGAACTCCTGCTGGAACTTCTCCACCAGTTTTCTGCCAGCCTGGAAGTTGCCAATAAACCGGCCTTTGTCGAACTTGTCCCGGTCACGTCCACGCTTGCAACTCAGTGCCAGCAAGCCACCGGTCAGTGCGCCACATGCGCCCTGGCCCATCAGGCCGCCGCCGCCAGACAGGCCATGACTGGCCTTGATGGTTTCATCGGTAACGTGGCCGACAGTCTCCTTGATGGTCGTCAACACGCATTGAGGACAGCAACCGAATTGCAATTCGTACTCAAATGCCTTGCGATAAGCCTCTTCACCCAGCTTGCCTTTATCCATGATCAACTCCGGCGGATGTGGACACGGCATCATATTGAGTAAATTCGGCAAAATCGTTATTGACCTGGATCAACGTCGAAATGAATATTTGACACCGTGCAACCTTGGTCCGGTATCCCGGAAAAATACGCGGATCAGTCGCGGTTACAACCCGCGCTTGCGCCTTTCAGTAACTGTTTCACCGGCTATGCCCCAGTTATCGGTTTCCACCTCGTCAATGATAACCACGGTGGTCTCCGGATTTTTCCCCAGCACATCCTGGAGCAGTTGCGTGACCCCATGGATCAGCTGTTGTTTCTTTTCACGGGTAACGGCTTCGTTTGTAATCCTGATATTTACGTAAGGCATACATTTTCCTTTTTGCCTGGTGTCGGTCACCCGGCTGCTATGATTCACTGTCCAGGTTTATCACCACATTTCCCGTCTTGTGCTCCTCCGCCACGTATCGATAGGCTTCAATAATTTCATCAAAACGATATTGTCGATCAATAACCGGTTGCCATGACCCGGCTTCTATCATTCGATTTCTCAACGCCAGGCTGTATGGAATATCTGTCGGGAACGGTGACACGGCATAACGGCCGCCGAGGACAAACCTGATCAATGGGGTGATTATCGGCAAAAAAATGTTTTGTGCCATAAATCCCAGGTCGGAAGAAACGTATATGCCGCCGCGCCTGAGCAAACGATAACATCTGAAGAACGATGCCTTGCCCACCGCGTCGAACACCAGGTCATATCGTTGTGAATCGTGCTCAAAGACTTCATTGGCGAAGTCCTGTTTTGTATAGTCAACCACCTTGTCGGCGCCCAGCGTTCTGAGCAAGCCGGTATGCCGGGTCGAGCATACGGCGGTTACCGCCAACCCGCGAAACTTGAGCAACTGCACTGCCGCAGATCCTATTGCGCCGGAAGCCCCGTACACCAACGCGCTTGTCGATGCCCGGGAATACAGCTTCCTGGTTGAATTCCAGGCGTAATGCAAACCTTCCGAACCGGCGGCAGCCTGGGCAAACGATATACTGTCAGGCATACGCACTGCGTAGTCCGCCTTTACCACCAGGTACTCTGCATGTGCGCCTGCGCCCAAATCCTGGAACCCGTATACCCTGTCGCCAATTTCAAATCCGGATACCGCTTCCCCGGTTGCTTCGACAACCCCGGCGAATTCGCTTCCCGGTATCGGCCAGCGCGGGCGAATCAGCCCGGTAACCAGTCGCGCCAGGAATGGAATGGCCCTGATGGTGGCATTGTCGGTTCGGTTGACGGTTGTGGCATGAACCTTTACAAGCAACTGATCCCTGGCGGGAACCGGCCGCTCCAGCTCCACCACCCTCAATACTTCCGGTCCGCCATATCGCTGATATAAAAGAGCCTTCATAACATGACTCCTGTCATGTCCTGATACGTTGCGCCAACAGGGTCGGATCAACAACTCGTTCCGTGTTCACTTCAATAGCAAAGCACTGCTCGGGTTCCTTGAGCGGCCGCCACATGCCGAGCTGCATCTCCAGTACCGGTAAATCTGCGTCGGATACACCGGGCTCCCTGCTCGCGATTCTCCGGCGCAAGGTTTCTTCGCTGGCGCTGAACTCCAGGATCACGAACCGTACATTGCAGTTGCAGGCCAATCGATGAAACATTTCGCGTTCGTGATAATGCAGGAATACTGCATCAACAATCACTGCGTACCCCGCTTTGAGTGCTACCCCGGCCAGTCGCAGTAACCTTGCGTATGTCTTTTCCGATGCTTCAATGGAATATAACTTTTCAGTACTGACCGACGGCCCGGTTCGCCCGGGATACAACCCAAACATTCGTTTGCGTTCCACGTCGGAACGTATGCGTATTGCACCGAGCTGTTCCAGCAATGGTCTCGTGACCGTGCTCTTGCCTGATGCAGACACGCCGTGAGCTATCACCAGAACAGGCTGTTCCGGACTGGTATAGCGCAATGCAAGGCGTATGTACTCCAGGAAATCCTGCCTGGCCTCAAGTGCCTCGTTTTTGCTGATTCCAGGCTGGTGCCAACGAATGGCGTCTACCTTGGCACGCACCAGCGCCCGGTAGACCAGGTAAAATCTTAACAGCTGGAGACCATCGTAATCCCCGGTCCATTCGAGCCAGGCATTCAGGAATCGTTGCGCCAGCCGTGATTGCTTCCTGTCCTGCAAATCCATAACCAGGAAAGCAATGTCGCTGATAACATCTATCCAGCGAAGATCAGCACTGAATTCGATACAATCAAATACCAGCGGCTCCCCATCCAGCCATGCGATATTGCGAAGATGCATATCGCCGTGACATTCACGTATAAAGCCATCGCGCTTGCGCTGCTCAAGCAGTGGTCGCAGCCTGTCAAACGCTTCCTTGCTCCATTGCTCAAGAACGCGAAGATCAGAAAGTATTTTTTCCCCGGCTACCCGCTCGGTGATTTGCCTGAAGTTTTCCTCTACAGGTTGCCAGACATGATCGGCGTCACCATATGAAGCGCCCGCACCATTCCGTGGCGCATGAAGATGAAACTGCGCCACTACTTTTGCCAGCTCATCAATATGTCCGCCGTTCAATTCGCCCCGGGCCAGCATCCGGTCGAGCTGGTTTTCCTGGGGAAATGCCTTCATCTTCACGGCGTAGTCAACAGCGTTGTCATAATCGCTCTCGCCACCCCAGCGCAGGCCTTCAGAATCCGGAATTACGGGAACTACAGACAGGTATAGCGATGGCGCCATGCGTTTATTCAGGCGCAATTCTTCTTCGCAATAGAAGCGACGCTTATCCAGCGTGGAGAAATCGAGAAATCCCAGGTTGACCGGCTTCTTGATTTTATAGACATAATCACCGGCAAGAATCACCTGCGATATATGGGTTTCAATCAATTGACAATGTGAGACAGGCGGATCATATATGGCCGGGTCCAGCAGTGACTGAACGGATAACCCTTCTTCTGTGACTATTGCGCTCATGAATCCAGGTCCTGTTTCCCGGAGAGGCCGGTTTGATTATAACAAAAACTGCTCTCGAGTCTTTATTGCGATACGGTTACCGGAATGCTTGTCATCGGCAAATCACACGGATATGACAAAATACGCACGTCATTGCCACTCACGCCACGCCTGCAATAACGGAAAATACAGCGCCAGTTTTACTGGTCGATCTTCGAGCTGCTTCATGATTCGGGCATAGTCGTCCAGCTGTTCCCGGTAGCGATCCACCTCGCGATCAAGAAACTCGTCCAGGCCGCCACCACTGTGACTGCTGGCCTTGTAATCAATAATCCAGCGCACGCCATCTTCATCTATAAAGGTTCTGTCAATGATGCGATTGCTGATCCTGCCCTGCTGTATGGTGGTCAGGCGATATTCACACTGCGCCTGTTCATGCGCCTGCAGTAGCCAGCGACCCTTGCTGTCACGCAATGTTTTCACAAGCGCATCAATGACGCGTTCAACGGCCCGATCCAGGTCGCCAGCACCGAGTCCCAGGCGCTCGAGCAAGCATCGGTAACGGCCCTGCGCCTGCCGAATACGCTGTTCACTCCAGCCTTCAGCACCCTCTTCAGCCATGTGCTGCAACACCCTGTGCACCACGGTGCCCACATATCGCGCTGCCTGGCCAGCCCACTCGTATTCAACTGCTTGCTCATCCCTGGCGATATCATCAATACCCTGCCATAACATGGATGCCGGTGCGCCAGGAGCGCTCCAGGACAGTGGCAAGCGATCAACGCCTTGCGCCGAGCGGTAACCCGCATCATCTTGCTGTTCCGGCTGCACGTAATCACCAAAGGCATCGTCATAAATATCCTGCACTACGGGCCAGAGTATGGCTAACAGTGATGTGGATGGCGGCGTGCCAGGCTCCAGGTCTCCATTGCCGTCAGATTTTGGCTTTACATGACCGAGCAGATGCACATGGCTCTTTGCCCGCGTTACCGCGACGTAAAGCAAACGCGTGGCTTCGTTAATATTGCGCCTGGCTTCCAGTTGTTTCAGGTACTGGTATATCGCGTCTTCATTTTCGCCGGTACCATGTACCGGTGCCAGTAACAGGGCGTTGCGGTTATGCGTAACCGGAATTTCTGACCACAACAACAAGGCCTTGTCATCAGCGCGCGATGTCCGACCGAGCCCGGGAATGATTACAGTATCGAACTGTAACCCTTTCGACTTGTGTATAGTCATGAGCTGCAACCGGGCATCGCCATCGCTGTCGGGTGCTGCGTACAGGTCCTGGATTAACGCTTCCAGCCTGAGTGGATCATGCAGTTCACCTGCCTGTTCAAGATGCTCGATACGATCAAGCAGTACCGATACATCATGCAAATCGCTTTGCACGTAGACACAGGCCGGACCAGCCAGTGCCAACCACGTACCTTCAATCAATCGTCGCCAGCTTCGGCGGCCAACATCGGCAAGCGCTGCATCCAGTATTGGCAACACCCGCAGTACTCGCTGACGACCATCCTCGCCCAGCGAAGCAATGGCCTGTTCATCATGCAGGCGCGAGTAAATCAACGCATGGCGATCATCAGCAAGCCTTAACAGGTCAGCATGCTCCAGGCCACACCAGGGCGCACGCAGCACCGATAACCACGCCAGCCTGTCACCACGATGCATTAGCGCGCGCGCCAACGCAACCACATCCTGGATAACCTGACGTTCGGCAAGACTGTCAATATCGACAGCACGATAACCGAGGCCGGCATGACGCAGGGCGGCAACAATATCCACCAGGTGACTGCGACTGCGCACCAGGATTGCGATGCTTGCGTCGGCATTCGCCTGTCTCGTTTGCCTGATCACATCCAGTACCCGTTGCGCCTCGGCCTTGCGGTCCATATCAACAAACGGGTGCACGGTAACGGATGAGTCATCATTCGCCTTGCGGCTTTGCGACGGCGCATAGGTGACCGCGCCGACAGCCTGGTCTTCCTGTTGCGGGAAGATTCGGGCGAAACTGCTGTTCACCCACTCAATTACCGGTATACACGATCGAAAGTTTTGTGTGAGCTGAACGTTTTCCAGAAGAACCTCGCCCACTCCTTCGCGCCGGGCACGCAGGTACAAACCCACCTGCGCTTCGCGGAAGCGGTAGATGGATTGCATGGGATCACCAACCACAAACAGGGTACGCCCGTCACCTGCCTGCCAACCCGCAGTCAACTGGTTTAATAACTGGTATTGGCTGACTGATGTATCCTGGAACTCGTCCACCAGCAAATGACTGATGCGGTAATCCAGCGACAAGGCCAGGTCAGTGGGATTGTCCGCATCACCCAGGGCGCGATTGGCTGCCTGGGCAACCTCGACAAAATCCACTTCGCCGGTTTCGGCAAAAACAAGCTTCAATTGTGCCGCAGCAACAGGCAATACTTCTGTCAACGCTTCAAACACAGCCCATTGTTCATCGGTATACCTGGCGGTGGGCAGTTTGCGCACAAGCGCCAATACTTCAAGCAAGGCATCATCATCGCAAACGGAATCAATTATCGCCATCATGGCCGCCTTGTGCTGCGCCAGTTCAGATTTTTCCGGTTCCTTGCTTGCCGTCGGGAAGCCGCAGTTCTTGTCGAGGCGGCTGCGCCAGCCGTCACTATTGGTCAACAGCAAATTCGCCAACTGCTTCCAGGTATCCAGGTCATCAGGACCTGCCCCGGGTAGCTGCTGAAGATCGCCCAACCGATCAGGCGCCTGCTTGCCTTCCGGCCATAACGCTGCAGCTCTTCGTGCAATAGCAGGAAGATTCTCCAGTCGTCCCGCTATGCATTCGACCAGGTGTTGCAGTTCGCTGCCAACCAGTTGTGCCAGTACTGCTTCCAGTGTTTCGCGCTCGATCTCGGCATTCTGACCAGCACCAAGATGACGCAACCATTGGTCACGCCGGGCCAGCATGGTCGACAGCAGTACCTCGACCCTGTTGAAATTATTGTCCAGGTGCAACAGCAATCGCTCTACCGATGGACTCCAGCTGTCATCGCTGTCGAGCGCCAGCAAGGTGGTGCGGCGGGCCGCCTGCACGTACAGCGATTGCGGATCCGCCGCCATTCCCGGTGATGCGCCGAAACGCGACAGGATCGGCATTTGTCTTGCAAGGGAAGCACACAAGGCGTCAAACGTCAGCACGCGCAATCGACTGGGCTGGTCCAGCAATTGCCATTGCTGTTGCCGGTCCTGTTCCAGGGCGGCACGACCCAGCAACCAGGTCTTGTGCTCATGCGGCTCGCCGGGCTCGGTATCATCGGCGCTGCGACGCAAAGCGTCGGTGATGCGTCGACGCATTTCCGAAGCCGCCTTGCGGGTAAAGGTGATGGCGATAATTTCTTCCGGCTTGCCGACCACGGCAAGTAATGACAAGTAGCGCTGCGTCAGTAACTCGGTTTTACCTGATCCGGCCGGCGCCTGAACAATGAAGGAGCCGGTAACATCCAGTGCGCGATCGCGCTGATCCTGATCAATGGCCAGGCTCATGCATCTTCTCCTGCTGTCCGGCCATTGTGCTCAAGGCGCTTGTCGAGTTCATGGATACGGCACAGTGATTCCATACCGCAATAAGTACAGGCCCCGCTATCGCGCGGATCCACCGCTGCATCACCTTCCATGTAGGATTGCGCCAGGGCGTTAAGCACCTGTTGCCAGTGCTCGCGAATCAGATCAAACGAAGCGTACTGTTCCTCACCCTTGCGAATTGACCGATGCTTGCCAACGGTGGCAGCCCCGGGCGCCTCAACACCTTCAACAACAATGCCATCAAATTGTTTGGCCACGCCCTTTTTCATGCAGCCAAACATGACACCGGCAACACGCCGATCTTTCATCAACTCATCAAACTCAACGTACAGGGGCAATTGCGGTTCTTCCGGTCGCTCGCCCAGCCACTTGCGAATTGACGTATCGCCGGTCTTGTAATCAATAGCAATAACACCTTCCAGTGTTTCATCCAGTCGGTCTATCTGGGTATTCAGCTGCAAGCCGCCAATCATCGCCGTGCTGCGTTGTTCCAGCGCCGCTATGGTAAACGGCGTACGCTGCTTCTCGCCTTCAAGCCAGTCGCTGACAAGTTGCAGCAATCGTGTCTTTTCAAGTTCAACGAATCGAAGCGGCTGCTGCTGTGGCTGCTGCTGCATGAATGCATCGACACATTGATCAACCAGCGGCTTCAGATCGGTCGAGAGATTATTCATGGCGCATAATCGCTCATGGGATTGTATATTGCCCCAGACCGCCTGCATCACCGAGTGGACCAGGCTGCCACGCTGGCGCGGATCCAGTCCAGCGGCCGGCTCTTCCAGCGGCCGGATGTTCAGCCGGTAGGAAGCAAACGCAGAAAACGGACAGGCTGACTGCAGTCTTAACAAGCCGGTACCGCCGCGCACCGGTACATTGGTTGGCAATGGATTGGCGGCGTCAGTCAGTACTTCCATCCCCGGTGACCGCCTGTAAACAAGCTGCGCATACGGGGACAACTCGATTCTTTCATTATTGGTGACAACCTGTTCTGCATCATGGCACTCAACGCCGGCTATGAACGGGCTGGGCGCCAGCTCCTTGTCACCATCCATGGCAGGCCAACTATAAATCACTTCATCAGCACTGCCAGCCAGGCGCTCGTGCATGGTCTTGATGAAAGCATGTTCGCGTTCCGCGGATGAATGGGGCAAGCCAAATTGTCGCTGCAAGCTGACCGGCAACAACGCATTGGGACTGGCTGCAGGCGGCCAGGCCTCATCAGTCAGACCGCAGATCCATAAAGCATCAAAGCGCATACCGGTTGATTCCAGTGCACCCAGCAATTGAATTGGCGCTGGTGGTGCCTTGACCTGAAAAATCTTTTCACGAGCTATACGCTGCAACAAACCAATCGCCTGTGCCAGGCTCAACCTTTCGGTAAACCGGTCGAGTCCGGCCAGTTCGCTGATGACCTCATCCCATTGGCCGTAAGCCTGGTATTCCTCGCTGTTCAGCGAACGTCCCGGCCAACCATAATTATTGAGCACCTCGACAAAGGATTGCGCCCATGCCGAAGCCCCCTGTCGCGCGGGCAGCTTGTCGACGCAAGCAATCATTGCATCCAGCTGGGCAACAAATAATGGGCAGTTCTCGCCATCATTGATCTTCTTCAGGTGAGATCGCAGGCCGAAGATATTGCTGCTGACTATATTATAGTCACGCAACCTGATATCCAGCGCGACACGCCCGCTTCGTTCAGCCTCACCACCGGCGATGTACGGCGTGTGCAAAATGGCACTGACATGGTCGTAAACGAGCGTGCGCTGAATGCTCTGGCACAAAACAAGCGCTGTCCCGATCACGGGCACATCAGCCAGCGAACTCCCCATTGAAATGGTATAAGGGCGACTGGCGATAGCTGTCCCGGGAATTACTGCGGGCGGAACCAGCACATCGTCAAATATGCGTGCCACCTCGTGACGACGCTGACCAAGATCCGGCACAACCACGGCAACATGCTGCACGCCGGCTTCGTGTTGCTGCCTGGCCCATTGCGCGGCGACCTGTAGTTCTTCACGCGCATCAGCCAGGCAAACCTTGCGCTGATTCGATTCAACAGGTTCCTGTTGTACAGGATTGATGGCGATGCCTTGCTGCTCAAGTGCTTCCAGCAATACCTGTTGATCCGGCGTGACTTCATCAAAACCGGCCAGGCGTAGTTCTCGCGGAATTGCGCAAACCAGGTGCTCAAGCTGTCGAGCCAGGTGCTGAACAAGGCTTGCGTTATCGAGCCAGTGGTTTCGCTTGCACAGATCACGAAACTCTCCGGCCCATTGCATGAATCTTTGCGTTCCCGCATCAGCAGAAGATTGCAGCAGCCTGTCCGGCACATGCCATTGTCGCCACAGGTTCCAGGCCTGTTGCGCGGTTTGTGCCAGTGACGAGGTCTGCATCAATTCGGCGCCGAGCGGATCGTTCTGGACAATGCCAAGCCAGCATTGTCGCTCCTGTTGCGCGGTCAACAAACCGGGATTCGGTTGATCAGACACCAGGACCAGCTGCTCCCACAAGCTGTCCAGCCATGCGGACCACGGCATTATGGCCGGGCTTCGCCAGGTATCCAGACCGCGGCGCTGCTGATTCAGGCTGTAATGCAGCTCAAGATACCGGCCAAGCCTCTGGTTGGCTGTAATAACCAGCCCGCCCTGCTCCAGATAGCCGAAAAGCTCAGGGCTTATATACTTGTTATTAATTGACTGCTCCATGGGCATACCATGCCACAGTCGAGCCCTTTACCGAAACAAAAACATAAAAAAACGGGAACCGGACTCCGGCTCCCGTTATCAAGCTACCCTCCCAACCAATCAGGCTTTATCTGAAAACAGCCAGACCGATAATCGACAGCGGTCTCCCAGTGATTCGTCCCTGGCCATTCCGACAAAAACGTTCTCGCGATGGATGACAGCTGATTTCTTCTTGCGGAAACTTGAATGCATAACCACGTTTTCGTTAACCGACAGTCCCGCACGCAGTGTCGACAATATCTCGGTCATTTCGGTGAGGTTGTGTCTTCCCTGGCCGACACTGACAGCAAAAAACGCAGACTTCAGGGTATCACGCTCATAGCCTTGGGCCTGCAGAACCGGGAGCACGCTGTCCTCAAAAAACACGCTAAAGCTTTCGACCGGGCTGGAAACAAAAGTTTCATAGCCGAAATCGAATACAGATTCCGGGAACCGGCTGGAGAGCAGCTCCGGATTGTTATTAAGGTAGAACGGCGCCAGCGGAGCCGGTTCATAGATTACCCGGAGCATATCCAGGTAGGTCTGTAAAAACAGGTCTGGACGGGCAACGCTGCCAACCGGGCGCTGACCCGTGGTGCCGTCAGCCTGCATCGTATCCACCTGGCCAATGGCTACCGCGTTAAAAAGCTTGTCGATGGCGAGCGCCTGGTCCCTGAAACCCTGGGCAAGCTGAACCGGCCAGGTTGCGACTGCCTCTGTTGCAGATGAAACACTGGATGAACTGTTAACTGTTGATTGCATAACTACTTGCTCTGAAAATTACTGCCTGCGCATCACTGATCAAAGTGATGCAACCCTCGCCTACAAGCACGCAGGTAACCCTGACACGACTTGGCGCCACCTTCCTTGCAACTTGCAAATATGCAAAATCCCTGGAATCAGGATTGATAGAAACAACGATTGCCATCTGTAACTGTGCCCGCCATCAGAACGGTAAATGCCTGACTATCGACTTTACCTGGCCTGTGCGCGGGTGAACTACAGATTCGTTACCCCCACCCTCTATCTGCCTTCCTCGAAAATAACTATAGCAGGCAAAAACAAAACTTCCTCCATAAAATAAATCGGGTATTGAATTTACATGGCCCGCAACAAATAACATTATATATGCATGCAATCAGACTACCGGCTGCAATTTAACCCGGAAAAACTCCTGTATTGACCTCGGTATCCGCTATGGTTTATGTTGCATTGCTGACTTATCCTGCGGATTAATCATCGTGGCCAAGAAAAAATCCAGTCTTGCTGACTTCGAATCAGCGCTCAACGAACTCGAATTGCTGGTGGAAAAGCTGGAAGCCGGCGACCAAAGCCTGGAGGAGGCATTGGCCTCCTTTCAGCGCGGCGTCGAACTGACTCGCACCTGCCAACAGGGCCTGAAAGAGGCGCAGCAGCAGGTAGATAAACTGGTCAAATTGACCGAAGACAGCGATACCGAACCGTTTCTGCCGGAAGAATAATCTTGGCTGACCCTACCCCCCAGGCAAATTCCCCGGATGGCGCCCCGGACTTTCTCCATCGCTATGCTGATCATGCGGAAGCGGCACTGGACGCACTCTTGCCACCGGCGAAGACCGAACCGGTTGAGCTGCATACTGCCATGCGCTACAGCACTCTCGGTGGCGGCAAGCGAGTGCGTGCAGCCCTGGTGTATGCCACCGGCCAGACGCTGGGTGCATCACTGGATGCACTGGATGGCCCGGCCTGCGCTGTGGAGCTGATCCATGCATATTCGCTGATTCATGATGATCTGCCTTGCATGGACGATGACGACTTGCGTCGCGGCAAACCGACTTGCCACAAGGCTTTTGATGAAGCCACCGCCTTGCTTGCCGGTGACGGCTTGCAAAGCCTGGCATTTGAATCCGTTGCCAACCACCCCGGGCTTACCGCCAGCGCTGAGCAACGCCTGGAAATGAACCTGTTGCTGGCGCGCGCTGCCGGCTCCCTGGGCATGGCCGGTGGCCAGGCGCTGGATCTCGCGGCTACGGGAAAATCCCTTACCCTCGCGCAAATGGAAACCGTGCACCGACTAAAAACCGGAGCCCTGATCGAAACCTCGGTTCAACTGGGCGCCCTGGCTGCTGGAGAATCGCGCCCGAAAGTACTCGAACATCTCAGATATTACGGTCAGTGTGTCGGATTAGCCTTCCAGATCGTTGACGATATTCTTGATATCGAAGGCGATACCGCTACCCTTGGAAAAACCGCAGGTGCCGACGAGGCCATGAATAAAAGCACCTATCCCAAGCTGCTCGGACTGGAAGGCGCCCGGGACCGGGCCCGGCAACTGCTTGAAGAAGCACTCGCCAGCCTGCAATCTTTGGGCGATAATGCGGAAAATCTCAGAGCGCTGGCACGCTTTATTCTCGATCGCCAGCAATAACCGAAAAGAGACCGGTATTCACCGGCTCGCGGATGTTGTAACCCGGAGCCCATGGACCCAATGGACCAATCAGACTCACGCTTTCCATTGCTGGAACAAGTCAACCTGCCGGAAGATCTGCGCCAGCTGGACGCGACCCAGCTGCCCCAGTTGGCTGACGAACTTCGCCAGTTCCTGATTGAGTCGGTTTCCCGAACCGGTGGCCACCTGTCTGCCGGCCTCGGCACGGTCGAGCTTACCATTGCCCTGCATTACGTCTTCAACACACCCGAGGATCGACTGGTCTGGGATGTGGGTCACCAGAGCTATCCACACAAGATTCTCACCGGTCGACGTGGTCGCATGGGCAGCCTGCGCCAAAAAGATGGCCTGTCCGGTTTTCCCCGCCGCGAAGAAAGTGAATACGACACCTTTGGTGTTGGCCATTCCAGCACCTCCATAGGCGCCGCCCTGGGCATGGCAGTCGGTGCAGCTCGCAATCAGGAAGACCGTCACGTGGTAGCCGTAATCGGCGATGGCGCCCTGTCTGCAGGCATGGCGTACGAGGCACTCAATAACGCCGGTGACATGGACGCCAACCTGCTGGTCATCCTGAATGACAACGACATGTCCATTTCGCCCAATGTTGGTGCCATGTCCAACTACCTGACCCGCATCCTGTCCGGCAAAGTTTATTCACGCATGCGCTCAAGCAGCAAAACCGTGCTCAGCACCGTGCCGCCGTTCTGGGAACTGGCAAAGCGCGCTGAGGAACACGTCAAGGGCATGGTCATGCCTGGCACCCTGTTTGAAGAAATGGGTTTCAACTATTTTGGCCCCATTGACGGCCACGATCTGCATACGTTGACCCGGACACTCGAAAACCTGCGCGACCAGAAAGGTCCGCGCTTCCTGCACGTGGTTACACGCAAAGGCAAGGGCTACGCGCCAGCCGAAGGCAATCCCTGCGCTTTTCACGGCGTCACTCCGTTTGACCCGTCAACCGGCAAAATGGAAAAGAAGTCGAGCAGCAAAACCTACACCCAGGTCTTTGGCGAATGGTTATGTGACATGGCCGAGGCCGATGACAAGCTGGTGGCCATTACCCCGGCCATGCGCGAAGGCTCGGGCATGGTGGCGTTTTCTGAGCGTTTTCCGGATCGCTACTTTGATGTCGGTATTGCCGAGCAACACGCGCTGACATTTGCTGCCGGGCTGGCCTGCGAAAATATCAAGCCGGTCGTGGCGATCTACTCCACGTTCCTGCAGCGCGCCTATGACCAGCTTATTCATGATATCTGCCTGCAGAACCTGCCGGTGATGCTGGCCATTGATCGCGCCGGACTGGTCGGCGCCGATGGCGCCACTCACACCGGCAACCTGGACTTGGGTTTCCTGCGCATGCTGCCTAATATCATGGTTGCCGCGCCGGCTGATGAAAATGAATGCCGACAACTGCTGACCGCCGCCTACCGTTACGACGGCCCGTCCGCGGTGCGCTATCCTCGTGGTAGCGGCCCTGAAGTCGCCATCGAACCCGGGCTCGAGTCCATTGAAATCGGAACCGCGCAGATTCGGCGCCAGGGTCAACGCGTGGCCATTCTCAGTTTTGGTACGCTCCTGGAGCAGTCATTGGCTGCCGGAAACATGCTCAACGCTACGGTTGCCAATATGCGTTTCATCAAACCACTGGATCAAAACCTGATCCAGAAATTGGCCGAATCCCACGAACTGCTGGTCACTGTTGAAGAAAACGCGGTACTGGGAGGTGCTGGCAGCGGTGTTGCCGAATACCTGTCCGAACTCGGCCTGTCACCACAAACCCTGCACTTGGGCCTGCCTGATCGTTTTATCGAACACGGCAGTCACGAGGAACAACTCAAGGAATGCGGTCTGGACGCAGACGGCATTCGCCGGGCGATTTTGCGGGCAGCGCCCGTCAAACTTGCCCGGGTTCTCGAATCCGCTTAAACTTGCGCCAAACGTAATACCCGAGTATTTCAGTCAGGAAAGACTTATCAGTACAATACCCGCCCCGCTGACGGGTCAACCGGAGTAACACACACCATGCAAGCCAAAGGCAACGCTGAAACTTGCACCATCGCCGATGTGCAGGCCAGCCCTGATACGCGCCATATTCCTATCGACAAGGTCGGCATCAAGGATATTCGCCATCCCGTGCGCGTGCGCGATCGCAGCCAGGGCGAGCAACATACTATCGCCCATTTCAACATGTACGTGGAGCTGCCCCATAACTTCAAGGGCACACACATGTCACGGTTCGTGGAAATCCTGAACAACCATGAACCCGAGATTTCGGTGAAATCCTTCAAGGACATGCTCGCCGAAATGCGCGAACGCCTTGAGGCTGAAACCGGTCACATCGAAATGAACTTCCCGTACTTCATCAACAAGTCAGCACCCGTCTCCGGCGTGCAGAGCCTGATGGATTACCAGGTTTCCCTGATTGGCGAGATAAACGGCAACAAGAGCGCCACCACCATCAAGGTTGTTGTGCCGGTAACCAGCCTGTGCCCCTGCTCCAAGAAGATTTCCGACTACGGCGCCCATAACCAGCGATCCCATGTCACGGTCACGGTTCGTACCAACAAGTTTGTCTGGATCGAGGACATGATCGACCTGGTTGAAAAAGAAGCGTCGTGCGAACTGTATGGCCTGCTCAAGCGCCCGGATGAAAAGCACGTTACCGAACGCGCCTATGACAACCCGAAGTTTGTTGAAGACATGGTGCGTGACGTTGCGGCCAGGCTCAATGCCGATGATCGCATTGACGCCTACACCGTTGAATCGGAAAACTTCGAATCCATTCACAACCACTCGGCCTATGCCATGATCAGCAAGGACAAAAAGGCTGCCGAGTAAGAGTCGCCCGCCTAGCCGGATCGCTTTCCTGCCGAAGGCGTCCGGATAACCGGCCCAAGCTACTGCTGACCCCGATAAATCAAATCCATGCGGTTGCCGTCACGGCGCATCTCGACGCCATTCAGAAAAGTCATGCCCAGCAATACATCCGTGGGATGACTTCCCTCTATGACGCCGCCTTTAACGTATTTTTGTTCAATATCACCGATTTTTATTTTCTTGATATCCACTTCATACATAGGCGTATAGCCGCCAGCGGTACTGGCATAGCCGCGCTTTCCGCTTTTGTAATCAATACCGACACGCTCGGCAATCTTGCTGTTCATGGCAATACTGGTTGCGCCGGTATCCACCAGGAACCGAACGGCAACACCGTTTATGGTACCAATAGTATAAAAGTGTCCATCAGGATCGGCCCACAAGGTGGTGGTCTTCTCGCCATTATCTTCGGTTTTGACCGGGGCCAGCGAAATGGAACCAAGGTGCAGGGTCTGCCGGGTTCCGTTTACCAGTATCTCCACCGTTTCGTTTTCAGTGTTGACGGACAACAAGCTGACACCGTCGGGCCCGGGCTTGCCTGCGACAAGCACGTGGCGCTCGCCATCAATAATCGCAATCGCCTTGCCCTGGAACAGTGCATGCAACACGATCTTGTTCACGGCCTGTTCCGCATCCGCAGCAATAGACAGCAGCACTGCCATGAACGCGGCGAGCAATACAATTTTCGGCTGTGCTGAAGAGTTTGCTTGGTTATACTTTGCCGCCATGAAACCCGTGCTCATTTCCCGCCATGTTGAAAATGAAGGCCCTGGCTACCTCGCTGATTTTCTTGATCACCGGGGCATCCGGTGGCAGTTGGTAGGCGTGGACCAGGGAGAATCCCTTCCGACCAGTATAGCCGACTATTCCGGATTTGTGTTTATGGGCGGCACCATGAGTGTTAACGATAACCTGCCATGGATCAATCGCGCCCTTGACCTGATCCGGCAAGCGCATGACGCCGGGTTGCCGGTCCTGGGTCACTGCCTGGGCGGCCAATTAATTGCCAAGGCCATGGGCGCCGAGGTTCGCAAGAACCCGGTACCCGAATTTGGCTGGCACGCCGTACAAACACTGCCTAACCCGGTTACGGCACCCTGGCTCGGAGCCTGCACCGGGGAAATTGATGCGTTTCACTGGCACGGCGAAACCTTTGACCTGCCGGCCGGCAGCCAGTTATTGCTGACCAACAATCATTGTCACAACCAGGGATTTGTCCTGGACACGATGCTGGCGCTTCAGTGTCACATTGAAATGACCCCGGGCTTGATTGAAAGCTGGATTGCATCGTCTGGCAATGAATTACCGCGGCCGTCTGCATCAGTACAAAGCAGTGACGCCATGCGCGAAAACATGGGCCAGCACCTGTCCAACATGCGTCGCCTGGCTGACGCCATGTACACCCACTGGGTCAGCCTGCTGTCATGAGTCTGCGTATCGGCATTGACCTTGGCGGCACCAAGACCGAAGGCATCCTGATGGATGCGCGGGGCAATATTGTTGATCGTGTGCGCTACGCCACCCCACGCGAACAAGGCTACGATGCCATCGTCAGCAACATTATAGATTTGGTTCGCTCACTGGAAAGCAAGGCAAACACTGCCTGTCCTGTTGGCATTGGCACACCTGGAGCATTGTCCAGCGTCAATGGCATGCTCAAGAATTCCAATACCACCTGCATGAATGGCAGGCCGTTAAAACAGGATATCGAAGCCATGCTCGGACGTGAGATACGCATGGAGAATGATGCCAACTGTTTTGCGCTTAGCGAAGCTGTGGATGGCGCCGGCAAACAGCACAATATGGTATTCGGTGTCATTATGGGCACCGGTGTTGGTGGCGGTATCGTCTTTGGCAAGCAGTTGCATTCGGGGCCACAACATATCGCCGGGGAATGGGGACATAACGTTGTCCTGGACAGCGGTCCGGATTGCTATTGCGGCCGCAAGGGTTGTGTCGAAACCCTGATCTCCGGCCCCGGGCTATTGGCAACTTATCGAAGGCTTGGCGGCGACAAGGCCACTGATGCCATCAACGTTTCAGCATTGGCACAAAACGGCGACACAACAGCCGAACAAGCCATGCAGCAATTCCTTGATCACTTCGGCAAATCCATGGCGACCGTCATCAACATTCTCGATCCCGATGCCATTGTTCTTGGTGGCGGGCTATCCAACATTGATCGACTGTACACGGAGGGTCGGGATGGTATCGGTCGCTACATATTCAATGATGAAGTCAAAACGCCAATTCTGAAGAACCGGCACGGTGACAGCGCCGGTGTACGCGGTGCGGCGTGGCTATGGCCGGCTACCGGATGTGAATACTAAAAAATAAAGCTCAGCCCAACCAGCCCGACATATCCTTCCGGCTGCGGAAAGCCGATGTTAGCGCCAAACCACCAGCTTTTACTGACGTCTATCTTGAGGTACTTGATCTCGGCAACCACGCCAATTCCCTCCCAGCGCCATTCAGTGCCGACATTAGCCTGGTACACCGGGGAGGATACCGACTCGGTATCTTCATTGGCACTGCTACCGTACCTGTTTTCAAGATCGGCCCAGCCCAGACCAATACCGACAAAGGGGGCAAACTCCATCGGCAGGCTAAAATATTTCCTTACAACAAAATTAATGGCGGAAACGTCAAGCTCACCCTCAGGATGCTGCTTTGGCATACGCGCCTTCCACTTGCCTGAAAAATGCAATAACTCCCCGCCAAGCGCAATATGACGACGACGACGTTCAAACGCCATCACCACCATACCGGATTGTGGCTCGTATTCTACAACTTCTCCGGCAGTCTCCTGATCGGGGTCTCTCCATGAAAATGCTCCTGCCTTCAAGGTTGCAGCATAGGTCTTGTCCGCACGCGCCGGACTGGCAACAAACAAAAATGTTGCCAACAGCATCAAAACACCAACTCGCCCGCTAACAATCATCCAAACCTCCCTTTTGAATTACTCTTTTCCCGCAGCCGGTTCCTGACACGCGTCATGGTATGCTTGCCCCAGGCGTTTCGCAACCTTTGCCAGCCACTTGCGCTTTCCATATGTCGGGCCTTTGTACTTGACGGTAATGCTGTTATTAACCTTGTCGTAAATAATCTGAACCGGGTAGTCGTATCCCCTCGGTGAAAACACTGCGTCCAGCGTATGGTCATCCACCTTGCTGAAACTGTGCCAACGTTTGCCAAACAAGGTGATCCCGATCAGTTCCGGCATATCAATTTCTCTTGAGCAGGGTTTCAGACGTCTGTTGGCATAAATCGGGTTACGATTCTTTCCTGACCGGTTACGGGATTGCCCGGTAGCCCCCGGTTGCAGCCCCAGGAAACTGGCGACATCATGATGGCCGAAATTCAGCGCTAACCGGTGTGCGTCATAACCGCTCTTGCTTTGCAACGACACGTCTGCGCCGCGGTTGACCAAGAACTTTGCCGCTTCCAGCCGGCCGCGTCTGGCGCACCACATTAATGCACTATATCCGCTTTCATCAACGGAATTAATCCCGACCCCTGAATCGAGAATTCGCTCGAGACCTGCCACATCCCCTTGCTTGGCCGCTGTCATCAACTCAGAGGCCCACACGGGGATTATTGAGGCAAACAGCAGCGTCCCTGTAATAAGCAAGTTCCTGACCATGCAAACATTATCCCTTGCCGGATTAGTAAAATACAAGCAGGGACAAAACAGTCGGCACAACTGCCGGAAAACCGTATAATTCGGTTCTGGTGACCGGATTCCAAGACAAGAAAAGGAAGCATCAAGATGCGATCATTGTTTTATTCGTTTTTAATCCTGACTGTATGGGCAGTCGCACTGCCAGCTAACGCCGCCAAACCTGTTTTTGAAAACAGCTACATGCGGGAATACAAGGCCGACGGCTCCTTCGAGGAAGTGCGTGATGCATTGAAGCTGGCCATTACCGGGCAAGGCCTGGTCATTAACAACGTCTCCCATATTGGCAACATGCTCAGCCGTACCGGCAAAGACATAGGTGCCAAACAGGAAATCTACGAACATGCCGAGGCCATGGAATTTTGCAGCGCATCCATCTCCCGCACCATGATGGAAGCCAATCCACGCCACATTGTCTTCTGCCCCTTCATCATTGCCGTATACACGCTACCGGGCGAACCGGGCAAAACCTATCTTGCCTACCGCAAACCCGAAATTACGGGCAGCCCGGAATCCAAAAAAGCACTGCAGGCGGTGGAAAAATTGGTGGATAATATTGTCCAGGACGCGCTGGGGTGGTAATACTCCGGCTCCCGACAACCTGACTACATACCGGAAATATCAAAAACAATGCGCAGCTCCCAGTTTCTCCTGGCCACGGTAAAGGAAACACCTTCCGACGCCGAAATCGTCTCCCACAAGCTCATGCTCCGCGCCGGCCTGATTCGCAAGCTGGCCGCCGGCCTGTACAGCTGGCTACCCTTGGGTCTGCGCGTTTTGCGCAAGGTTGAAACCATTGTTCGCCAGGAGATGGATCGCGCCGGCGCCCAGGAAGTACTCATGCCCGCCATCCAGCCGGCCGAATTATGGCAGGAGTCAGGACGCTGGGAAGCCTATGGTCCTGAACTGTTGCGCCTGCATGATCGCCATCATCGCGATTTTGTTTTTGGCCCGACCCACGAAGAGATAATCACCGATCTGATGCGCCGCGAAATTCGCAGCTACCGCCAATTGCCGGCAAATTTCTACCAGATCCAGACCAAGTTCCGCGACGAGGTGCGACCACGCTTCGGCGTCATGCGCGCCCGCGAATTTGTCATGAAAGATGCCTACTCGTTCCACCTGGACCAGGATTCGCTGCAGGAAACCTATGACCTGATGCATGCGACCTACAGCCGCATTTTCGAACGCCTGGGCCTGGAATTCCGCCCGGTTGAAGCAGATTCCGGCTCCATCGGCGGCAGCAAGTCACACGAGTTCCACGTGCTTGCCGATTCAGGTGAAGACGCCATTGCCATTTGTGATACCTGCGGTTACGCCGCCAACGTTGAATTGGCACCGGCACTGCCACCGGTTGGCAAGCGCCCCGAACCCGGCGCGACCATGAACGAAGTGGCGACCCCTGGCGCGCACACTATCGAAGAAGTATCCGCATTCCTGAAAATTGATGCTTCCCAAACCGTCAAGACATTGCTGGTCAAAGGTGCTGGCGGCCCGGTCGCCCTGGTGCTTCGTGGTGACCACGAACTGAATGTCATCAAGGCCGAAAAACTGCCCGAACTGTCGAAGCCGCTGGAATTCATCAGCCCGGCCGAAGTGGAAATGGCCGCCGGTTGTGAACCCGGCTCCATCGGCCCGCGCGGACTCGACTTGCGCATAATTGCCGACGAAAGCGCCGCACGGCTGGCAAACTTTGTTTGCGGCGCCAACGAAAACGGCAAACACCTGGTCAATGTGAACTGGGGGCGCGACTTGCCGGAGCCGGATGTTGCCGACCTGCGCTCAGCCGTGGATGCCGATCCGTGTCCGCATCCACAACCTGCCGGCTCAGAATGCAGCGGCAGCCTGAAGATACGTCGCGGTGTAGAGGTGGGTCATATTTTCCAGCTTGGCAAAAAATATTCCGAGGCCATGAATGCCACCTGCCTTGATGAATCAGGCAAGAGCGTCATCATGACCATGGGCTGTTACGGTATTGGCGTATCACGAATCGTGGCTGCCGCCATTGAACAGAATCATGATGACAGCGGCCTCAAGTGGCCCGAAGCCATTGCCCCGTTCAGTGTCGTCATCGTACCCATTGGCATGCAGCGGTCAGAAGAAGTTCGCCAGGCTGCCGAACGCATATACGACGAGTTGCGTGACCTTGGTATTGATGTACTGCTTGATGATCGTAACGAGCGCCCCGGCGTCATGTTTGCCGATATGGATCTTGTCGGTATTCCTCATCGACTGGTCATCGGCGACCGTGGTCTCAAGAGTGGCATGATCGAATACAAGTCACGGCACAAACCCGAAGCGGAAGAATGGCCTATGGCCGAAGTCGTGCATAAACTGGAATCCATGCTGAGTCATTGATCAACACAGGCTGACCAACCATGCTCAAAGCCGGCTTGCGATGGATGTGGCTTGTACAGTTGCTCGTTACGGGCGCTGCTGTTGCTGATGAGCCCGTTACAATAACACCTGACCCTGTCGATACGGAGTTGCGCGACCTGCTGCACAAGGCGGCGCGCGAAGCCGACAGTTTTCCGGATCATTTTGATGCCCAGGTATGGCTGGCGGATATGTCAGGCCGGCTGGCACGCAAAATGAAGGATGAAAGGCAGCGCATAGACTTTCTCAAGACAACTCACTACGAAGCCACGCGAGCCGGGCTGAAGCCGGAACTGGTACTGGCAGTGATCGAGGTGGAAAGCAACTTCAATCCGGGCGCGGTTTCCAGGGCGGGCGCCCGTGGCCTGATGCAGGTCATGCCGTTCTGGCAAAAGGAGATCGGCAAGCCGGGTGACAGCCTGTTTCATGTTCGAACCAACCTGAGATACGGCTGCACCATACTCAAGTACTACCTGGACAAGGAAAAAGGCAACCTGTTTCGTGCACTGGGTCGTTACAACGGCAGTACCGGGCGCTGGAATTACCCGAAGAAGGTTTACGCCGCCTACAACAATCGCTGGTTCAGCCAGTAAGCAGCGCTAGTAACGAACATCAAAGGTTGCATGAACTTCATGTGCGATGGATTCTGCGATAACTGAATCTACTCGTGCGTGACCCGGTCCTTCATGCAGCCACGCCTCCAGCTCGTTTAGCGCCGTTTCATTCCCGCACGCCACCAGCTCCACCCGGCCATCTTGCCGGTTGCGAACCCAGCCCGTAAGGCCGAGCCGTTGCGCCTGTTGTTGCGTTGAAGCACGATAAAATACGCCCTGGACCTTTCCGTCGACCAGGTAATGACGGCAAATCACTTGCTGCTTCCGTCAACAGGATGAATCTCAACACGCGCACCGGGACGCAAGACCTTGTCAGATCCAAACACCAATTCGAACTTGATATCACCATCAACAGGCACAATCGAACGCACCTTGCCATTCACCTTGATACCATCGCCCTTCACCAGCAGTTGCTGGCCTATGGTTATGCCTTGCGAAGCTGACGTGGTTGCCCTGGCAAGATATTGTCCATGACTTGCCAGCAAAACCAGCGGGTGCGCCTGCACGCGGCTGATAATGGTCTGCCCTGCCACCGCCTTCACTTCCAGCACAACTGCATCAAATGGTGCTGACAGCCGACTCTTGGCCATTTCATACTTTGCCATTTCCAGTCTTGCACGCGCATCCTTCACTGTTGCCGATGCGTCCTGCAACGCCATGGCGGCATCTTCCAGCTGTGTATTGGACAGCACCTGGCGTTCATACAGTTCACGCGCCTGGTCATCATCGCGCCTGGCTTTCTTGTATTGCAATCTTGCCCGTACCAGGGCTGCTTCCGCCTGCTGCACTGCCGAGACAAACGGCGCAGTCTCCAGGCTCAACAAAGTATCGCCCTTCTTGACCACCTGGCCGGCACCGACGTTCACCTCGGCAATTACGCCGGATACCGGCAAGGCCATTTCAACCTTGTGTGCCCAATCCACCACGGCGTCCATCGCCCCGGCCGGTGATGCCGGCAGCAGCATCAACAGAACCAGCCAGCCGACACGGTTGCATCTCATTTGCCTTCCTCCTGAAACTGATCGAACTGCCGCCCCCGCAGGGCGTCCAGCTCCGCCCATGCCAATACTAACTCGAATTCTGCCTCGGCTGCCTGCCACTGCGCCTCGGTGACCCCGGCCATGGAGTCGCCGAGCGTTGTCTGTGCTTCCATTTCATACAATGCCCGGTTGCGATCAAGCACCAGGTCACGATAGTCGAGACGAACGCGCGCAGCCCTGACCCTGACCTTGAGCACTTCGACGCGCTGAACCAGGTCAAGCACATGTTGCTCAAGCTGAAGCTCAACGGCACGCAACCGGGCGGATGCCTGCCTGACCCGGGCGTCGGCACTGGCAATCTCGGCCGATGCCAGCCCGCCCTGGTAAATTGGTACGCGCAACTGCAGCTCGACGCTGCCGGAATCCCGATTTCCGATCTCACGCTCATAGCGATTGGCACTGACTGCGGCATCAAGCACGGGATAACGCCGGGCCCTGGCAGCAACATGATCAGCTTCAGCGCCGGCCAATTCGAGCCGGGCTGCGGCAAGCAGCTTGCTGTGCTGCCTGACTTCTTCAAGCGTTTTCTGGTATTCAGGAAGTTCGCGTGCCACGACGGCTTTCATCTCGGGGCGCATCACGTTGGCCGGCAACTCGCCGGACCGTCCCAGTATCGCCGCCAATCGCGCCCGCGTATTGCTTTGGGCTGCCTGGCTCCGGGTACGGATAATCAGGGCGTCCTGGTATACAGTCTCATGCTCGAGCACATCCACTTCAGACAACTGGCCAAGATTTTTTCTTTCGCGCGCCTTGTCAAAACGAACATACTTATGGGCCATGAATTCGTTGTCGTACATGTAACGCAGATCAGCGAGAAGAACATCAAAAAAATATCGCATCACACGCAACTGCGCCAGCTTACCGGTATTCAGCAGCTCGGCTTCATGCGCGAGGCTGCGCGAACGGGCCGCGCTGTACTTTGACGAGTTACGACCAAAATCGTATACGCGCTTGCGAACCGACAGGCTGCCCATGCTGTCATTGATATAACCGGAATCGGAATCATCATTATAAGGGTCGGCATATCGAGGATTCAGATACAATTCCACACGGAAACCATTCTGCGCATCAACCAGGTCGGCTTCCGCCTTTGATGTTTCGTACCTGGCCTCGGCAACAGCAACATCCGGGTGATTTGCCGCGAGAGACAGGGCGTGATCCAGTGTCAAGGGATCCGGCAACGGTTCGGCCACAGCCAGGCCGGGCACCGCCAGAAGTAATGACAGGAAACTCTTCCTGATCATCAAAAAACGCTCCCAAACATTCATGGATCGCGGCTACTGTTGCTGCGCCTTTGTTTTTTCCCGTTTGTACACATTGAAGCGGCCGGACTTGTAATGCCCGTCGACCACAAACTCACCAAGCCAGATGAATTCTTCCGGTGTTTTGGCAGTACCCAGATGCTTGACCAGTTCCTTGCCATTCAGATCAAAGAACTTGAATACCGGTGTCGCCCTGACCCGGTGAACGCGGAATGCAAAATCCTTCTGGCTCATCTCCTTGCCATCAAAATCCACCATGGAGGTGTCGCCCTCGGTATCAATTTCGATTATTCGAAAATGCTTGCGGAAATAATCCTGTACCGGTACCTGGTTGAATATGGTGGCTTTCATCTTTGAGCACCAGGGGCAATCGTCGTTGCCGAACATCAGCATAATGCCAAACCTGCCTTCCTTTTTTGACTGCGCAACTTCATCAGGCAGATCAGCAAAACTCTGGTTGAAAAAATGCTCCATCGGGTCACGAATTCGGGTATCGGCCCGGGCAACAGCCATGCCAAACAGCATGGCCAGCAAGCATGCTGATAAAAGACCCACAACAACCCGGTTCAGATACCCCGGAACCGGGTTAGCCATACCGCATACGCTGGCAAACATCTGCAATTCCTCAACAACAACTGATCAAGCGCATCACTCAAGCGAAAACAATACCTGAACATCCAGCAAGCTGCACGAATATTCTGGCCAATTGCAACTCAGGAAGCCGGCTTTGCCGGTGACCTGGCAGCTTTCTGCGAATCAATAAATTCCCGAATTTCGTCACCGCTGATAGCGCCCACGCTGCGGGCAACCAGTTCGCCATCGGGTGAAAAAATATAGAAGGTTGGCGTACCAACAAACTTGCCACCGCCAAGTTTCATGATTTCTTCCTGGCGCGGTTCGATAATGACATTGGGAAATTCCAGCTCATGTTTCCTGATAAACCCCGCCGCCTTTTCCCTTCCGGCCAGGCCGTCAACCGAGATTCCCAGCACGCGCGCATCCCTGGTCTTGCTGTCCGAATGGAAAAATGTCATTTCATGAATTTCCTCGTTACAGACATGGCAGTCGTGCGCCCAAAGCACTGCCACCGTCCACTGGCCCTTGCCGATATATTCGTTCAGGTTGTGCTTGCCACCATTGGTATCGTGAACGAGCACGTCAGGTGCCGCAGCACCGGCGGTCAACGACAGCACCAACAATATGACTGTCAAAATATTCCGAAATTTTCCGCTTAACACCGGTTTATCCTCATGTAGTGACCAGATTGGGACGCAACAAGGGAAAGATGCATTCCCGTCGATATCTACCCTATAATGCGACCCAGCAATCGTTGGAGTACAAAATGACCGAAAAATTCCGTACCGAGAAAGACAGTCTCGGTGACTACCCGGTTCCGGACTCTGCGTGGTACGGCATCCAGACCGCTCGCGCAATCGACAATTTCCCCATTTCCGGGCGCAAACCGGATCGCGACTTCATCATCGCCCATGTTCGCATTAAATATGCCGCAGCGTCAGCAAACCGTGATTGCGGCTGGCTCGACGGCGGTCACGCCCAAGCCATAATGGATGCGGCGGAAAAAATCATTGCCGGCGAATACCTCGAGCAGTTCGTGGTCGACCGGTTCCAGGCAGGCGCCGGAACCAGCCACAACATGAACAGTAACGAAGTCATCGCCAACCTGGCCAATGTTGCGCTTGGTGGCAACAAGGGTGCTTACAGCCCTGTCAATCCCAACGATCACGTGAACATGGGTCAGAGTACCAATGACACAATCCCCACAGCCATACGGCTGGCGGCACTGGCCAAGTTGCCACGCTTGCTTGATGCCGTGCATGGTATGGCCAACGAATACGCGCGCATTGCCGAACGGGAAAAAGACACCATTAAATCCGGCCGTACGCATCTCCAGGATGCCGTGCCCACCACCGTCGGTCGTGCGTTTGGCGCCTACGCCTGGACCCTGCGACGCTGCGCGGACCGGATTGACGCGACACGGGACCCGCTTTGTGAAATCGGGCTCGGCGGCTCGGCGGCGGGAACGGCACTGAATACCGCGCCCGGCTACATTGAAGCTGTGGCAAAAGAACTGGCCAGGTTGACCGGTGAAGCCATTCGCCCCGCGACCGACCTGGCAGCTCAAATGCAGTCCATGACCGACATCCAGAACCTGTCCAATGCCATTCGCAGCCTGACACTGGAAGTCACGCGCATCAGCAACGACATGCGCCTGCTGGTATCCGGTCCACGCACCGGTATGGCCGAAGTGATTTTGCCTGCTGTTCAACCCGGCTCTTCGATTATGCCGGGAAAGGTGAACCCGGTGATGTGGGAAATGCTCAATCAGACCTGCTACCAGGTGCTGGGACAGGATGCCGCTATCAGCCAGATGGTGTCGGCTGGCCAGCTGGAGCTAAACGTAATGATGCCGGCAATGGGCTCTGCCCTGTTTGATGCCATGGACTGGATCACCAACGCCATTAATGCGGCCACGGAGAAGAATCTCAAGGAACTGCAAATTGATCGCCAACGCTGCCTGGATTACGCCCATTCCAGCGTCGGACTGGCAACACTGCTTAATACCGCAATCGGCTATGCCAAGGCTGCCGAAGTGGCCAAGGAATCCCAGAAAACCGGTCGCCCGGTCAGGGAATTGGTGGCCGAAACCGGCCTGATGACCCAGGAAGCTTTTGATCAACTGGTCGAGCAAGCTGCCCGGGAAGGCATCATCGAGAACCTGGGCTAAGAAGTGCATGTAAAAATCTCTTTTGTTCCCGGGGCCAAGTTTAGATAAGATGCGTTAACGTTATGAAAAATAAGAAAGTCTTGCTTTAGAAACGGCAAGCGAACACACCAACAGGAAAGAGGTCATCATGGAATTGTTTTTGTCGCTCCCCGAACCGGCCCCCAGTGCCGACACCCGCGACATACCGACCAACCCTGCCAAGATCAAAAAATGGCTGGAAAACTTGCCAATGCTCAACGCATCTGATGCCGGGCACGAGGTTCATAAAACCCTGATGATGATTAACCGGGTGGACATCGACCCGGATGACCGCCTGAAAATCATGGAGTTGTTCAGGGAGCCAGTCCGATTGATCACCGATAAGCTGCAGCGCTCCTATGCCGGTCTGCCCTTGCCGCTACCGGAAAAACACAGCCTCACGGCTGAGCAGGTCAGGCATTTTCATATTGAAATGGCGCATGGCTACAAGCATGTGATCCAGGATGCCTACAACAAGGCCAAAAGCAAACTTAGCGGCCGCCAGGCAGCTCGCCTCGCACTGCCAATACAGCGCGCCATTCGCTACCTGACTGCCACCTTAATGCATTCATACCAGTTTTATGCGCCGTACCCGACTGGCACCTGGAAGCAACTGCATTCACTTTATCATTTCTCTGAAGAAACGGGCATTATCGGCATGCCGGTTGATGACGCTTTCAACCAGGCAACATCGCACAGCAGTATTGATCATGTTTACAAGCAGGCATTACTGCTCGACCTTAGCGATCCCTATCACCTGCCGTCACGCATGATCATCAAGATCAATCACTATCTTGATCTGATGGCGCCCATGGCGCGACTAAGTCCGACGCCCGATAGCCAGATCGGCGAAAACTGCCAATTCCTGATCAATCTTGAGTCGGACCTGGCTGGTCTTGTATACATCGACGAAAACCAGAAACTTGATCCAGCTTCCACCCGCCTGTTAATTACGCTGGAACTGGCACGAGGAATCCACGCGCAACTTACCGCGTTGCAAGGAGGCAAACGACCAGCCGACCAGGGGCTGGGCGAGAATTTTTTCGACAACCTGGCCAGAGAAATGCTGGTAAGACTGATCAATTCCTGGGGTGTAAACCCGAAACGTGTGTTCCCGCGCAAGATGACAGCAGGTGCCCAAATTGAAGCAGCATTTGGCCTGGATGCGGCCGTACACTTTGTTAATGATGGCAAGCCCGTACGTACCAGTAGTGAATTCATGGGCCCATTCCAGCAACGCACGCGCATAGGCACACTCTACGCCATGCCTGACCGAACCCTTTCAGAAACAGGCAAGACCACCGACATAGATTCTGGCAAGACCCAGCAGCCCGGACCCTCATTTATCTGCAGCGCCTGGGACATACTGGATGAAAGCGCCGGCGGACTGGCTGCAGAAAAAGCCAGCAAAAGCCTGGCACAGGTTCGGGTTGGTGAATTAATGGTATTCAGGACCGTGGGAGAAAAGAGGCTCTATTCCATAGGAACGATTCGCTGGATGCGCAATACCGGTCCCGACAAGATGGAAGTCGGGATACAGCGATTGGCGCCCAGCGGTACAGCGGTCAAGATCAAGACCCTGGAAGCCCCGCGCGAGGAAAGCGAATTCATGCCCGCGATATTCCTGTCAGAAATACCGGCACTCAAGCAGGCAAAAACCCTGATAGCGCCGCGTGGAATTTTCCGGCCCGACAGGTTTATTTATATTGATGACGGCCAGTCATTTCGGCGGGCGGTTGCACACAAACTTGTAGAAGTAACTGGCTCTTATGAACGATTTACCTTCAGCCTTCCCGGGTTCGACTAGGCGCACTTCAGTTCACCCGGCCCCTGAAAAAACAAAGCCCCGGAATAAACCGGGGCTTTGTTTTTTTCAGGTTTTCCTGGAAACCTGCCCTGTTACACAGGGCAGGAGATCGTTCGATTACCTGCCAAGATAGGCCTTGTCCGAGGCTTCAGTCTGGCCCAGAGTCCAGGCACCGCGGGTCTTGGCATGGTTGACCGCCGCATCGATGTCCGCTGCAGAAGCATTACGATCAATAGTCAATACCTGGCCCGGTTTGATCAGATCCGCATCTTCAATCTGGTCAGCATTGGCCTTGTAAATCAACGGCCACTGGTATGGATTTCCGTAAATTCGACCTTGACCGGAAATACCCCAAAGGTGATCGCCGCTTACCACGGTATAGCTATCATTGGCATTCGCTGCCGGTGCTGCCGGTTCTTCAGCGGGTTTGGCTTGCTCGACTTCCGCAGGCGGCTGCTCCTCGGTTGAAGCACACCCGGCCATCAGAAATACGGCGACTCCCAATCCTAACCATTTTTTATTCATATTCAGTCCTGCCTTCTCAAGTACTTTTGTGGGTCAAATTCGATTTTTATGCTGGTTCCACGCTAACATCCGGGCTTTGGCGCTGTCAAGGTACCGCGGTGATGACGCTGGATTTGTCCGCGCCGCTCGTACAGATAAATTACACCGGAGGTCGAATGTCAATAAAGATCTATCACAACCCGCGTTGCAGCAAATCTCGCAAGGCACTTGAACTGCTCGAACAGCAGGGACTGAATCCGGAAATCGTAAAATATCTGGATACACCGCCCGATGAAAATGAACTCAGGAACATTATCAGGCAACTGGGTGTAGCCGCCCGCGACTTGCTGCGGAAGGGTGAAGAGGAATTCAAACTTGCCGGCCTATCAGACGAAAATCTTGATGATGATACAGTGATCAAGGCTATGCTGGCGTTCCCGAAACTGATTGAGCGACCCATTGTCATTCATGGCAACAAGGCCATTATTGGCCGACCACCCGAAAAAGTACTCGATATAATCTAGGCGCGCCGCAATGGAAATTCTTGTTCTGTACTATAGTCGTCATGGCGCAACCAAGGCCATGGCAAGACAAATCGCTCGCGGCGTGGAATCCATACCAGGGGTGACAACTTGCCTGCGCACGGTTTCCGAAATTCGGTCAAATAACCAGGGTGTGCCGGAAATCCTGGATGACGACATTGCCCTGGTAGAACTGTCGGATCTTGAACGCTGTGGCGGCCTGGTTCTCGGGTCACCGGCACGCTTTGGAAACATGGCGGCGCCACTCAAATTCTTTCTGGAATCCACAACACCGCTATGGTTATCTGCCGCATTGTCCGGAAAACCTGCGGCCGTGTTTACCTCGAGTGGCAGCTTGCACGGTGGCCAGGAAAGCACCTTGTTATCAATGATGATCCCGCTGTTTCATCACGGCATGATCCTGGCCGGGCTGCCCTATTCAGAACCCGGTTTAAATGAAACACAGTCTGGCGGCACTCCCTATGGTGCCAGCCATGTTGCCGGTCTCGAGAATGAAAAGCCATTTACCGAGATAGAAAAAAACCTGTGCCGGGCATTGGGAAAACGCGTGGCGCAACTGGCACTGAAACTGGCAGATAAGGATAAATGAACCCGTTATTCAAGCGTTCGGAGAAACGGGATCGTCACGCGTCGCCGGTGGGTCATTGAGGCAATATCAATGCGCTCAACCAGCTCAAACAGCGCGTGCATATCACGAGGGTAACGGTTCAAAACATATTGCACCACGTCTTCGTCCAGGTGTAATCCACGATTCTCGGCGCGCCGTTGCAGTGCTTCCCGCTTGCCGGCATCGGCCAATGGCTTGAGATGATATCCCAGGAACCAGCCGGCTAATCTTGTTTTCAAATCGGGCAAATCGATTGAGAGTTCATTTGCCGGCTTGTCCGCAGCCATTGCCAGCGCGCAGCCACTGTTCCGGGCGAGCTCACATAATACAAACAACGCCTGCTCCCAATGCGGAACACCCGCAACCGCCTCGATATCATCGATACAGATCACATCCAGCTGCTCGAGCCCGTCAAGCACATTGGTTGCCGAATCAGTGGCACGCATTTCCTCACTATCCAGCGACAGATACATAACCGACAGCCCCATTTCAAGAGCGCGGTGACACAGTGCCTCCAGCAAATGTGATTTGCCGGTCCCGGGGCTTCCGGATAACCAGATCATGCGATGACGGTTACCGGGGTCCGGTAACGATTCCAGCGCAAAACAAGCTTCGCTGTTATCACCAACCACATAATTCAGGAAGCTGGCGCTATCGCGCAGATACAAATCAAGGGGAAGCTGTTGTTTGACCATCGGCAAATACAAAAAGCGATCAGCTCGCACGAACCTCAAAATGGTTTATGAAAACCACCAGTACCGCTGCTACCGGCAAAGCCAGCAATACACCAACAAACCCGAAAAGCTGGCCTCCTGCCATAATGGCAAAGATCACGGCGACGGGATGCAGGCCAACCTGGTCACCAACCAGTTTCGGTGTCAGGACAAAACTTTCCAGTACCTGGCCAACCATGAAAACCGCCAGTACAGCCAGCAGCATGGCCAAAGACTGGAATTCCATCAGCGCCGCCACGCCGGCAGCCAGCATACCTATAATAAAACCCAGGTACGGGACAAAGCTGACTGCGCCGGCCAGCATGGCGACCGGCAAAGCCATGCCCAGCCCGACTATGGACAGTCCCACGGCATAAATAACCGTGAGTGCAGCCATTACCGACAATTGGCCGCGCATAAAGGCTGCCAGCACCGCATCCGCCTCCCGGATAAACAGCAACCATTGGCCGGCCCTGGACTCAGGAATTCTGGATCGAATCGCAGCCATCAATTTATGCCAGTCACGCATCAAGTAGAAGGCAATCAACGGAATTAACACCAGGTTTCCTATCAACTCCACTACCGCCATGCCGGATCGTGACAGTCGTGACGCCATCTTTCCAAGCAAGCCACCGATATCGCGCCAATGACTGATCAGGGCTGCTTTGATTTCGGCGACATTGAATCCGTCAGTGGCTAGACCAAAATTTTGCTGCAGCCAAGGCAGGATCACCGCCTGGAACCAGTCGAGGTAGCGTGGCAGCGCCCGGGCAAACGCCAGTAGTTGCTTCTGCATCGCCGGAATCAGGATCAGGGTCACGACCAGCAACAGCAAGGTCAGCACAACAAATATCAGGCTCACGGCCATGGTACGGGACAGCTTCCATCTGACCAGTCGTTCTACCAGTGGATTACTGACATAAGCAATCACAAAAGCAGCGGCAAACGGGGTCAGCACCGGCGCCAGGAGGTACACCAGCACACCGATCCCGACCACCAATGCCGTTGTCCACAGCGATTTCGAGGAGTTCATTGGCAGTCTTTGTCCTTTTAGGCCTTGTTGTCAGGATCCGGACCCAATGGCGTGATTTCCTTTTTGATCAGCCAGAGCCATATATAATGAATACCACTTGCCAGCGTTGTCAGCAAAACAACAAAAATCAATGGCTCGTTGGCCCAGGCGCCGGGCACGTGGAAAGCCTGCTGAACCAGGATAACCAGCACCAGGAGTATCTGGGTGACAGTATTGAACTTACTGAGCCAGCTCGGTTCCATGCGTACCGGGCCCAGCACCGACGTTACCAGAATATAGCCGCCAACAATCAAAACATCCCGGAATGCTACGGCCATCATCAGCCAGAACGGGATATCCCCCAGGATCGTGAGCATGACATAGGTGCTTACCAGCAACATTTTGTCAGCCAGCGGATCCAGTACCGAGCCCAGATGGCTCACAAGGTTGAACCGCTTGGCGATGTACCCGTCCAGGCCATCAGAGATGCCTGCCAGCAGGAAAATCATCAGCGCAGCCTCGTAGTTGCCTTCCTTGAGCACAACGATCAACACCGGCACAAGGAACAACCGGGAAAGCGTAATGGCGTTGGGCAGATTCCTGAGATTCATGGTTGTCTGTCGTTTCATCCTGAATATAGCCACTCGCCCTGACGCTAGGGAAGGCCGGTCTGGAAGTCAAGTTGCGTCAATACCGCGTTCGACCTAACATCCGGCCTTCACCACCACATGATGGACGCATTCATGAGCCAGTCGGACAACAAGACTTCCCTCACCTATCGCGATGCCGGTGTCGATATTGATGCCGGCGATGCCCTGGTCGAGGCCATCAAACCCATTGCCAAATCCACGCAGCGGCCGGAAGTCCTCGGTGGCCTGGGCGGTTTCGGCGCCCTGTTTGCCATCCCTACCGACCGCTACAAAGAACCGGTGCTGGTTTCAGGCACCGATGGCGTCGGCACCAAGTTAAAACTGGCCATTGAAACCGGAATTCACCACACCATTGGCATCGATCTCGTTGCCATGTGCGCCAATGATATCGTTGTCCAGGGTGCTGAACCCCTGTTTTTCCTGGATTACCTGGCCACGGGCAAGCTGGAACCAGAAACCGCAACAAGGGTCATCGAAGGGATAGGGGAAGGCTGCAGGCAGGCGGGAGCCGCCCTGATTGGCGGTGAAACAGCGGAAATGCCGGGAATGTACACGGGTGATGACTATGATGTTGCCGGGTTCTGCGTCGGCATCGCTGAGCGCAGCCAGGTCATTGACGGGACGAAAGTGGCGGTCGGCGACGTGTTACTAGGTCTTGCCTCCACCGGGCCGCACTCTAATGGATATTCCCTGGTTCGTCGTGTCCTGGAGCATTCAGGCACCAACCTGGGTGACAGCTTCGGCGACTCCAGCTTTGGCGAGGTGCTGCTGACACCGACCCGAATTTACGTCAAGGCGGTTCTTGAGCTGATGAAACAAACAACTATTCACGCTATCGCCCATATCACTGGCGGTGGCCTGCCGGGCAATATTCCCCGGGTGCTGCCGGACAACACACGCGCCGTCATTGACGTCAGCAGCTGGACCCGCCCGGCCATATTCGACTGGCTGCAGGAAACCGGCAATATCGCCGACGAGGAAATGTATCGCACCTTTAATTGTGGCATTGGCATGGTCATCGCCATATCGGCTGATGATGCTGACCAGGCACTGGCAACACTTCGCAAGGCCGGGGAAACGCCGGTCGTGATTGGCCATATCGAAGCCGCCGATGGGTCGCCCGAGGTGCATATCAAATAATGGCGGATGCCGATAACCACTCGGGCAAAACCCGCATTGTCATCCTGATATCCGGCCGCGGATCCAACCTGCAGGCCATTATCGAGCAAATGGGGTCCGGAGATCTGCCGGTCGACGTCGCCCGTGTAATTAGCAATCGTCCTGACGCACCCGGATTGGCACTGGCAACAGCGTCGGGGTTGCCGACAACAACTTTGGCTCACCGGAACTTTCCTGACCGTCCAAGTTTCGAGCAGGCCTTGATCACGGAAATCGACGCACAAAATCCGGATCTCGTCGTACTGGCGGGATTTATGCGCGTGCTATCGCCGGAATTTGTCCGGCACTACAGCAATCGAATGATCAATATACACCCGTCTCTGCTGCCCAGTTTTCCGGGCTTGAATACCCACTCCCGGGCTCTGGAGTCGGGCGCCTCCAGGCACGGTTGTACCGTACATTTTGTCACCCCTGAGGTGGACGCCGGCCCTATTATCATTCAGGCCTCGGTTCCCATTGAACCGGGTGATAACGCGGAAACCCTGGCCGCCCGGGTGTTGAACGAGGAGCACCGCATTTTCCCGTTGGCGATAAAGTGGTTTGCCGAACACCGGCTTGCTATCAAAAATGGCAGGGTTTTCCTTGACGGCTGCCAACATTCCGACCAAGGTTTGATAACTGACTAAAAATTTAACAAATTAGCTTGATTGCCACCCGGGTCAGCGGAATATTTTTCGCCCCGACCACGTCTAAAAACTGACCAAATAGAAGGATAGTAACGTGCTAGATTTCTTTTGCCAGTCGCGCGAATCGCGAAAAAAACTTGAGCGGGATCGCCTGCGCCTTTATCGCATAGCCTACTCCTGGTGTCACAACCCGGCATTAGCTGACGACCTGGTCCAGGAAACGCTTGCCAAGGCAATGCAAAAATCCAGCCAGCTGCGCGACCCCAAGGCCGGAGACGCATGGCTGTTCACTATTATGTCCAATTGCTACAAGGATTATTTCCGCAGGCTCCGGGAAACGGAAGATGTCGACAATCTCGATTTGCTTCATGACGATACCCCGGAACGTGCCAGCACGGAACGGGAAACCATTTCCACGGTAAGGGATGCCATAGCCAGCCTGGCAGAAAGCCAGCGCCAAGTGGTCACCCTGGTGGATCTTGAAGGATTCAGTTACACCGAAGTCGCAACAATACTAGAAATACCTGTCGGTACGGTAATGAGCCGGCTGTGTCGGGCAAGAAAAGCTCTGCGCGAGCACTTGCTGCCCACATTAGGGCGCGAATACAGCAACGAAACCGTTGACCGAATTAGGAGAGTCAAATAATGAGCAACCAGAACAATCATTTTTCAAATGAACTTATTCACGCCTTCATCGATGATCAGTTAACCATCGAAGAGCGCGCCGAGATGTACAAGAGCATTAATAGCGATCAGGATCTGAACCGCCAGGTTTGTGAACTACGCAAGATTCGGGATCTGGTTCAGCTGAGCTATTCCGATATTCCGCCGCCCCCCGGGATGCGGAACACTACTCCGACAAGGAAGACCGGCTGGCGCTTCCCGGTTGGCAGCAGTATCGCAGCCGGTATCGCACTACTGGTTGGCATTGCCATAGGCGGTAATATGCCGGGAAATGAATCGGCCGCCACGAGTACTACGCTTGCATCAAAACAGGTAGCGGCCAACGGAATATCACAACAGGCTTCACAAAAGGTCCTGTTTCATCTGAACAGCGGCAAAAAGGAAGACATGAAGGAGGCGCTCGATGAGGTAGAGCAACTGCTGAAGCACTACGCAGCTACCGGCGTTCAGGCGCAACTAGAATTTGTGACTAACGGTGAAGCCATTACCTTGCTGAATAAAGATACATCGCCTTTTGTCGATCGCGTGAAAAATATGCTGGCCAGCTACGACAATATTCGGTTTGTTGCCTGCCAAAATTCAATCGATCAACATACGAACCCGACGACCATGGCAAAATTACGCCTGATTCCAGGTACTGTCGTCATTGATTCCGGCGTTGCCCAGATCATGCGTCGGCAGCATCAGGGTTGGGCTTATATAAGGGCCTGACCTTTCTTGATTTTCTGCATAAATAAAACCAGAACTACATGAAATAAAAACAGGGCTCACAGCGTCTAAACCAAAGTAAGGGATATACACATATTACTACAGAGCTTTTAACCACTACTACTTTTGAGTATAGGAGCAATGAAATGAAGAAGCTGATTGGCATGATAGTCGCGGCAGCAGTTGTGCTGGGCGCAGGGGTTAGCCAGGCAATCGCCGGTGATAACGGTTATGGCAAGCAGAAAGTTGTCTACCACGTTAACTATGACAACCCGAAGCGCCAACTGGGCGCAATGCGCAACATCAAGAACCATCTGAATGCAGTGGGCGACGAAAATATTGACCTGCGTGTTGTCATGCACGGCAAGGGATTCACCCTGCTGAAGACTGCCAACACCGACATGAAATTCCAGTCCCAGGTTATCGACCTGAAGAGTCGCGGTGTGAAGTTCCAGCTTTGTGCCAACACCATCAAGGGCAAGAAGATCGACGTGAAAAATGACCTGTTCGAAGTTGACCAGAAAGACATCGTTCCAAGTGGCGTTGCTGAAATCGCTCACCTGGAAGCCCAGGGTTTCTCCTACGTCAAACCGTAAGAAACGCGGGAACAGAACACAGAAAGAGTACACCCTCGAAGCACAGGCACACTGTGTTTCCTCCTCAGCCCACGCATATCCATGCGTGGGTTTTTTTATCTGCGGAAAGATTCTTGGACTGAACCGCGCCTAGTCAGCCTGAATCAGCTGCAGTTGTCGGTACCTGTAGTCTCGATATCGCTCAAGCATCAGAGCATGATCAAATGCCAGGGGCTCTGGTGGCGCCTGGCCTGGATCCAGCAGGATGATTTCACCTGCATCATCAGCGGCGGCCGGCTCGCCTGTCGCCGTCGCAACAAAGGTCACCGAGACCGTGTGGCCACGCTGATCACGGGAGGGGTCTGAAAACACGCCAACAATGCCCAGCAAATTTACCGTCAAACTGGTTTCTTCTGCGGCTTCACGAATGGCGGCCTCGGCCACCGTTTCGCCACGGTCCACAAACCCGCCCGGGAACGCCAGCCCTGGTGGCGAATATTTCCGGCGAATCAAAACAATCGGGTGGCCGGGTCGATCGACCAGCTCGATGATAATATCAACTGTCAACAGCGGTGTTTGCCGAGTTGCCATCTGGTTACCCCTGTAAATTCACCAACAATTCACACTTCTCCCCGGCCTGCTCCCGGGAAATGGTTTAAACTCTGTTTGCGAGCAGATTTCCGTTCACCATCAAGAGAACCCGGAGACACTGTAAACCATGGCCCATGGACTTGTTGAATTGCCCTGGTGGGGCTACCTTATCACCTTGCTGGTAATGACTCATATCACCATAGCGGGTGTAACCATCTATCTCCATCGACACCAGGCCCATCGCGCCCTGGGTCTTCATCCGCTGATCAGCCATTTCTTCCGCTTCTGGCTGTGGCTTACCACGGCCATTGTCACAAGGGAATGGGCCGCCATTCATCGCAAACATCACGCAAAATGCGAGACAGTCGATGACCCTCACAGCCCGAAAATACTTGGTATCCGGAAAGTTCTGTGGGACGGCATTTCGCTTTACCGCAGCGAACAAAAGAATGAAGAAACCATCAGGCGCTACGGTCATGGCACCCCGGATGACTGGATTGAGCATCACCTGTATACCCGCTATCGCGATGCCGGCATTGTAATCATGCTGATCATTAATTTATTGATGTTCGGGCCAATCGGGCTGAGCATCTGGGCAATACAAATGGCCTGGATACCGTTTTTTGCCGCGGGCGTCATTAACGGGCTTGGCCATCATGGCGGGTACAGAAACTTCGAATCGCCCGATGCGTCTACCAACCTGTTACCCCTCGGTCTCCTGATCGGCGGTGAAGAGCTGCACAACAATCACCACGCGTTTCCGGCGTCCGCCAAACTCTCCGTCAAGTGGTGGGAATTCGATATCGGCTGGATGTATATCTGCCTGCTGAAACTGGCGGGACTTGCTTCAATCAAACGGACAGTTCCGAAACCGCGATTTGATTTTGCAAAAACAGTCATTGATTCTGAAACCGCCAAGGCCATCATAACCAATCGTTTCCAGATCATGGCCCGCTTCGCCAAAGAGGTTTTGCGGCATGTGCACAAGGAAGAATTGCAAAAGGCTGACCGAAACGATCGCAAGACATGGCTTTCACTGAAGCACGCGCGCAAATTGATGACGCGCGAACAAAGCCTCCTGGACGAACGCAGTCGCGCAATACTGAGGCAAGCCCTCGAGCAATATCATAACCTGCGCACGGTCTATACGATGAAACAAAAACTCCAGCATATCTGGGACCGGTCGGCGACCACGCAGGAACATCTCATGCAGGCGATAGAAGACTGGTGCAAACAGGCGGAAGCTACAAGAATCGCTGTGCTGGGTGAATTTGCCGCCCGACTACGTGCTTGCACCATGGGGCCCGTGCAGAAGCAACCTTCAGCCTGCTAGATCATTTGCCTGATTCGATCATGCAACGGGCTGGTCCGGGGGAAATGTGCCAACAGGAATTCCATCTGATCTGCCAGCACGCGCTTTCCCTGCAAGTAGACATACTCTGCGTGTGTTGGCACAAACGGAACTGCCAATAACTCCATTCCTGCCTGTTCGGGTGTACGACCAGCCTTGTGATTATTGCAGCGTTTGCATGCAGTAATAACATTGCTCCAGCGGTCCACGCCACCCTTGCTCAGCGGAATAATATGGTCTCTCGACAACTCGCGATCCTGAAAACGACTACCGCAATACATGCAAATATACCCGTCCCGGGCAAACAGCGTGGAATTATTCAGAGGGGGCGTGTAGTGATGTCGCGATTTCAACCATGAGTTTTGCTGCCCATTGGTTGCTATAATTGAATTCACCGAGATAACGCTGCGTTTCCCGGTAACGGCATTGTATCCGCCGTGCACCGTATACAGAATCGCGCCGAAGGCGTAAGCCATTTGCCCTGAGTAACAGATTCTCACCGCTTCCTGATAATCAATCCAGCCAAGAGGCATGCCGGCGGCATCAGTCCTTAAAACCTGTTGATTAAGTTCAGGCACAGCTTGATCCTCACCCGTAGCACAGGAGTATACAAGTGCACCATTTATCCCATAAATTCATAATCTTGTACAGGCACAAAAAACTTGCCCCTGAATCCGATATCACCTAGCATGATTGTTTTCACAGCCTGAACCTGCAATGACGTGTCTTGACGAACTCATCCAATTTTATCGCCTGCTCTGCAAGCATCGGCTTAACGACTCTCATAGCGGTAATGCCTCGATTTCCGATGCCCATGGTATGTGGATTACGCCGACAGGCGCCTGCGCTGAAACCGTAACAAAAAGCGACCTGGTTTACTGTCCGCATAACCAGTCCATTCCGGATAATGCTTCCCGGGACTCCATGCTGCATCGCGCCATCTACTCAACGCGGCCAGACGCCAGGGTTGTATTGCATGCTCATCCTTCACATGCTCTCGCGTTGACACTTAACGGCCTGGATTTCACACCTGAAGATTTTGAAGGCAACCTCTATTTCGGCACCGTGCCTGTCGTGAGCATCAACTATGACACCTGGTTTTCGGATTCAGCGGAAAAAATCAGCAAGGCCCTGCTCGACAACAATATTGTGATAGCACGCGGACATGGCGTTTACAGCTGCAGTGATTCCATGGAACAGGCGTTCAAATGGATAAGCTCGCTGGAATCCAGCGCACACATTGCCGCAATCGAACAGGCATTGACAAAAAACCCTGACGGCTGATACGGACCCGGAACCCGATTACCCGTCACGGACGGGGCCCTGCATCATTCTCCAGGATTACCCCACCGGGCTGCCGGGCCGGTACTGCTGCTCGCCAACTCCGGGCGGGAAGGCCTGAATATCAAGAACCTGGCGAAGGACGGCAATACCACCTGCTCAACTATTTCACTAGCGAGACGTTTGAGCACGGATCCGGCAGTGAACAGGACTTTCTGATGAAAGTCACACTCCTTCCCGGCATGACAGCGGCCATGGCGAAATCCATAACAGGAGGTCCAACTGCATCCCGAATGCTGGACGGTTTTGAGCAACACCACAGCTTTACCGGAAACCATGTGCGTAACCGGCCAAGCTATCAGCCACATCCATTGTTTCGGGCACTTCAGCTGGCACAGGTATAGCGAACATTCGCCGGTCCCGAAATCGAAAAACTTTCTCTTCTTGCCACGCGTTTGCTGGTACAGGACAACCAGGCAGAAGAGGCGATCCGGATTTTTACCCGAACCGGGCGATAGGATTTGTTTGTTCCGCTGGTGTGTGCGCATGCCAAAATTTTTGCTAACCCAGGGTCGTAGCCAAATCTTGCTTTCATGGATCAGGCAAGCGCCTGCGGATCTCGTTTTCCGGAATCCGTGACTGCTCTACCGGCAGGCTGCTGCAACATTCCCCTTTAGCCTGATAGGCGCGTTCGCTGCTGATTCAATCTCACGAGTTAATTCGTGAATACGCGAACGCGAATGGTATTTATTTGTCCCGGGGCACCGATATCAGTATCAACACTGTCGGCAATATCTATATGACCCGGGATACCTGCTGCGGACCCCCGGTTATAGCTTATGAAGTAGCAGTAGAAAAATTCAGTCCGGCCGTAACCCTGCTGGTCACTACTCAGCCAATCTTAAACAGCACCAGTCCGCGCCAGACCACAATCATTGCGCCCGCCAACAATATAGATCAATCAAACTGTTTTCGAACCGGGAACAAGAATACGGGCACGACCGCAAATACCATGTTAAGCAACACATGGCCAGCACCCGCGTACACCCGGAGTTCACTGAACAAGCGCCACCATTGTCCGGAGGCCACAGCCGATCGATCAAATTGCAGAACGGACAAGGCATATGGCGAAACAAGCTGAAGCACCAGCATGATTACGACAAGCGCGGCAACAAACTGCAATGACTGGTTGTGTATTGCGAATTTCGTGATCCGGGTATTATCACTGATATGTTTCTGCAGACAAGAAAAAACCGGTCACGATGGGCCGGTTTTATTTCCTCGACAATATAAAATTGTCTCAGGGGCGATACATGATATTCAGCGAAACCGACTCAACATCGTCACGGTCTGTGTAGGTCAAACGTGCACCGATATTCTTGTGGAACCAGTAGCCCACACCGACGCCACCAAAGCGACCGCGTGCGCCCTGATCGCCCTGGCCGTAACCCAGGCGCAGCATCAGGTCCAGGTTCTTGACCGGAGAATAATCGATAACCGCAGCCGCCCAGTTCGACCGGATTTCCAGATCAGGATAAACAGGAATGCCTGCGATAAAGACCGTGTTTTCGAAGGTGCCGCTATTGAAGATACCTGCTTCTACCATCAGCTTGAACTGATCAAAACCCATTCCCAGATCATAACCGGCAAACACTTCGTACCCGAGGGCTTCGTCTTCCCAGATATCAAACGGATTTTCTTTCAAGCGGTTTTGGCTGGGACCGGCGCCAAAATACAGTCGACTGGCGCTAAAAGCATCCGGTTTGACATCGACATTGGACTTGTTTGCGGCCATGGCAGAGCCTGCAGCCAGCAGGCCGCCCATTGCCAGAAACATCATTACCTTCTTCATGTGAGTGCTCCCTAGTAATACATTTATCGGAATAGTACAGAATAGTTACCTTACCGTGTGATTGTGTATATGAAATTAGTTTATAGCCAGCCCGTTTGCAACCTCCCCTCCGGCCGTAAACGACTTTTATCGGCTATAAAACAAGCATAAAACAGGCACGAAAAAACCCGGCAAGTGCCGGGCTTTCAGTACAACCAAAACGATGCCAAAAGGTTCGTCTTATTTGATCTTGGCTTCCTTGTACATCACGTGCTTGCGTACCCGGGGATCGAATTTCTTCACTTCCATCTTTTCAGGGTGCTGACGCTTGTTCTTGGTGGTGGTGTAAAAGTGACCGGTACCGGCACTGGAAACCAACTTGATCTTTTCGCGAATCGCTGCCATGTCAGTTCTCCTTAAACCTTCTCGCCACGGGCGCGCATGTCTTTCAACACGACGTCAATACCGACCTTGTCAATGGTACGCAGGCCCTGCTGCGATACACGCAGACGCACCCAGCGCTTTTCGCTTTCCACCCACAGGCGACGGTAATGCAGGTTCGGCAGGAACCGGCGACGGGTTTTATTGTTGGCATGGGAAACGTTATTGCCGCTCATGGGGCTTTTCCCTGTTACCTGGCAAACCTTGGACATGATTGTCTCCAAAATCCAGCGGAATTAGTTCAAAAGTGGGCGGCTTTATACCAGAATCCCCGGGCGCTGGCTAGCCCCGGTGACGCCATTTTTACCGATTCCGCCCGAAACCGCCCGGCCCGGGTCAAATCAGGCCGCGCTCAGCAAAGGAAACGATCTCGCCATCGCCGATGACAAAGTGGTCCAGTACCCGCACATCCACATGGCTCAGTACGTCAGCCAGTCGGCGCGTCAGGCTCTCATCGGCCCGGCTGGGCTCAGCTACCCCCGACGGGTGGTTGTGCACCAGGATCACGGCACCGGCGTTGTGGGCCAGGGCCCGCCGCAGCACCTCGCGCGGGTATACCGACGCCCCGTTCAGCGTCCCCTGGAACAGTTCCTCGAATGCCAACACCCGGTTTCGGTTATCCAGGAACAATACGCAGAATACTTCCTGGAGCCGATCCCGGAGATGGGCCAAAAGCCACTCCCGGGTCTGCTCAGGCGAGGTCAGGGTCTCGCCACGCATCACCCGCTCACCCAGGTGGCGCCGGCTCATTTCCAGCGATGCCTGCAGCTGGGCGAACTTGGCGTTGCCCATACCCGGAAAGGCGCAGAATTCGGACTGGTTTGCTGCCAGCAAGCCACGCAGGCCACCGTACTCGACCAGCAACTCCCGCGCCAGGTCCAGCGCGGTTTTGCCAGGCAACCCGGTTCTCAGGAATATCGCCAGTAACTCGGCATCAGACAGGGCCGCAGGCCCCTTGGATAACAATTTTTCGCGCGGCCGCTCTTCGGCCGGCCAATCGGTAATTGCCATAACACCTCCCTGTTCCCGGCACGCATGGCGACGTGCTCATTTCTGACAGCAGGACATCCTTGCCCCGGCCCTTATACTACATCAACAAAAACCCGCAGCGACACACCGCCGCTGCCGGAATCCGCTCAGAGTTTTTTCCAGTTGCGAATGAAATAACCCACGAGCAGGCATAGCGCGCCCACGGTCGCCCACGCCTGGTTCACATCCGCGTAATAGATAACACCGCTGCCCGCCTTGAAGGCCAACAGGTTGTAGCTCGCCAAACCGGCGCCAATCGTGGTGAAGAAAACGTAGGCCAGCTTGCCGCCAACCTTGTTCAGATCAATATTCATTAGGTTCCTCGTTACAGTGGGTGCAAATAGCGAGATTATAGATTCAAAAACCGGGCTGTCTATCGCGCGCCTACCCTGGATCAAACCACCCGAAAAAGGTGCCGCGCCAAGCCACATAACGTACACTTCCGGCCATGAATCGATTGCTTGGTAAACAAATCCTGGTGGGCGTAACCGGCGGCATCGCCGCCTACAAGGCCGCCGAACTGGTGCGCAACCTGAAGAAGGCCGGCGCCGAGGTGCGCGTCATCATGACCCGTGGCGCGCAGGAGTTTGTCACCGATCTCACTTTCCAGGCCCTGTCCGGCCATCCCGTGTATCGTGACCTGCTGAATACCGAGGCCGAAGCCGGCATGGGTCATATTGAGCTGGCACGTTGGGCCGATGCCTTGCTGGTCGCACCGGCCACGGCTGATTTTATTGCCCGCCTCCACGCCGGTCGTGCCGATGACCTGCTGACAACCGTGGCGCTGGCCACCGAGGCGCCGGTCGCGGTGGCCCCGGCCATGAACCGGGTTATGTGGTCCAACCCGGCCACCCGGGACAATATCGCCGCACTCAAACAAAAAGGCATACATGTCTGGGGACCGGCGGCAGGCGAACAGGCCTGCGGCGAAGTGGGCGAAGGTCGCATGCTTGAACCGGCCGAACTGGCTGACCACCTTGACCGCCTGTTTGCCACCGGCAGTCTCTCCGGCCGCCATGTGGTCATTACAGCAGGTCCCACCTGGGAGGCGCTCGACCCGGTTCGTGGACTGAGCAATCGCAGCTCCGGCAAAATGGGTTATGCCATTGCCCAGGCAGCGCTGGAAGCCGGGGCGTCAGTGACCTTGATCTCCGGACCGGTCGCACTCAAGGCGCCGGGCCGCGCCCGGCTGGTCGAGGTTGAAAGTGCCCGCGATATGCACCAGGCAGTCATGACCCATATTAATGATGCAGACATTTTCATCGGTGTCGCCGCGGTGGCGGACTACCGCCCGGAGACCGTGGCGGACAACAAGATCAAGAAGCATGCCGACGAATTTACGATCAAGCTGGTCAAAAACCCCGATATTCTTGCCGATGTAGCCGCGCTGGCAGATCGGCCTTACACCGTGGGTTTTGCAGCCGAGACCACAAACGTGGAAAATCACGCCCGCGAAAAGCTCGAGCGTAAACACATAGACCTCATCGCCGCCAACCGTGTCGGCAACGGCGAGGGATTTGGGACAGATGATAACCGGTTGACGTTGATTGATCGTGACGGCATCGTCGAGCTGCCGCAGCAATCCAAGGCACAACTGGCACGACAACTTATAAACCACATCACTGTTAAATATCATGCACAAAGTACAACTGAAGATTCTCGACAAACGCATCGGCAATGAATTTCCCATGCCCAGCTATGCCACCGATGGCTCCGCCGGCATCGACCTGCGCGCCTGCGTGGATGAGCATGTTCATGTCGACCCGGGTGATACCCACCTGATCCCGACCGGCATTGCCATTCACATGGCCGACCCCGGCATGGCAGCAGTACTGTTGCCACGCTCCGGCCTCGGCCACAAGCACGGCATCGTCCTGGGCAACCTGGTCGGCCTCATTGATTCCGATTACCAGGGCCAGGTGTTTGTCTCGGTATGGAATCGCGGCAGTGAACATTTCAGCATTGAACCCGGTGATCGTATTTGCCAAATGGTGTTCGTGCCGGTCATCCAGGCCGAATTCCATGTTGTTGATGAATTCGATGAAAGCGATCGCGGTGACGGCGGCTTTGGCCACACCGGGAAAAAATAATTCCAGTCAAACATTGCCGTGATACGGCGATCACTCCAGGCAGCAAGGCAGTATGAACAAGCAGGTACCGGCCGAAATTTTCAAGGCCTATGATATTCGCGGCATAGTCGGCAAGACACTCGACAAGGACATTGCCTACCAGATCGGTCGCGCCTTCGGCAGCGAAGCCATTGAAGCGGGCATGAAGGTGGTGGTTATCGGTCGTGATGGCCGCATCTCCGGGCCTGACATGGCCGAAGCACTGACCGGCGGACTCATGGACAGCGGTTGCCGGGTCATGGACATTGGCATGGTGCCAACACCGGTGTTGTATTTCGCCACGCACCACCTGGGCACACAAACCGGCATCAGCATTACCGGCAGCCACAACCCTACCGACTACAACGGCTTCAAGATGGTCATTGCCGGTGAAACCCTGGCGCAGGAACGCATCCAGCTGCTGCGTCAACGCATCGAGAACCAGGATTTCACCAGCGGCAAGGGCATGTTACTGCAGGCCGACGTTCGCGATGCCTACCTGGATCGCATACTGGGTGACATCAAGCTGGCACGGCCGCTGTCCATAGCGGTGGACTGTGGCAATGGCGTTGCCGGTGAATGGGCGCCGATCCTGTTTGAAAAACTGGGTTGCGACATTACCCGGCTGTACTGCGATGTCGATGGCACCTTTCCCAATCATCATCCCGATCCAAGCCAGGCCAGGAACCTTGAAGATGTTATCTCTATCGTCAAGCAGGCCAACCTGGATCTCGGCCTGGCATTTGACGGCGACGGTGATCGTGTCGGCGTCGTCACCAGGAACGGTGACATCATCTGGCCCGACCGTATCATGCAACTGTTTGCCCAGGACGTACTGTCCCGCAATCCCGGTGGCGAAATCATTTACGATGTTAAATGTTCACGCAAGTTGCACGAGGCCATCGAAAAATCCGGCGGCAAGGCAACCATGTGGAAGACCGGTCATTCACTGATCAAGGCCAAGCTCAAGGAAACCGGCGCCCTGCTCGCCGGTGAAATGAGCGGTCATATCTTCTTCAAGGAACGCTGGTACGGCTTCGATGACGCCATGTACGCAGCGGCACGACTCCTGGAAATCCTGTCGCAACAGGATCGGCCACCTGCCGAGGTATTCGCGGCACTGCCGGATACCGTTAACACACCCGAACTGCAAATCGCTTTTGAAGAAGGTGAACATCACAAGGCCATTGAAGAACTGGTGGCGGCTGCAGATTTCAGTGACGCGCGTGTCAGCACTATCGATGGCTTGCGCGTGGATTTTGAAGACGGCTTTGGTCTCGTGCGCGCATCCAATACCACGCCGGTATGGGTGCTGCGATTCGAGGCTGACAACGATGCAGCACTGGCGCGCATACAGGAACGCTTCAGCAGGCTGATCAAGCAAATCCGGCCGGAAGCCAGGTTGCCGTACTAGGTTTATCTTTTACACAGGGGAAGCGTCATGTCCTTTCTGCTCATGCTCCATGTACTCGCCGCCGTCATCTGGGTAGGCGGAATGTTTTTCGCGCACCAGGTTACGCGCCCGGCAGCGCTGGTACTGGAACCGCCACTGCGGCTGACCTTGTGGGCCAACCAGTTCTCGCGGTTCTTTCCCATTGTCTGGGCCTGCGTGATTATCCTGCCGGCGACCGGCTACGTGGTCATCTTCAATAACTTCGGCGGCTTTGCCAATGCCACGCTGTACATTCACTTCATGCACATTGTCGGCTGGCTGATGATCGCGGTTTTCCTGCATGTCTTCTTTGCGCCGTACAAGCGCCTGCGCCAGGCGGTGGCAAACCAGGACTGGCCGGAAGGCGGCAAGCAACTGGCGACCATTCGCAAGCTCATTGGCCTTAATATCATTCTCGGCCTGGCCGTCATCGCCGTGGCATCTGCCGGCACCTCGGGCGCCATGTGGCTGAACCGGGTCCTGTGAGTAACGCCACCCTCAAGCTGAAGAAGCGTGAAGACCGGCGATTGCGCGCCGGTCACGGCTGGATATTCAGCAACGAAATTGATACCAAGGTCACGCCGCTCAAGGGCCTGGTAGCCGGTGAATCCGTCAACATCGTCAGCGACAGCGGCCAGTTGCTCGGCAGCGCCTACGTCAACCCGGCGTCATTGATATGCGCACGCATGATCAGTCGCCACGCCAACAAGACACTGGATCGCGCCCTGCTTCAGGAACGCATCCAGCGTGCCCACGGTTTGCGTGATCAGCTGTATGCCACCGGTCACTACCGGCTGGTTTATGGCGACAGCGATTTCCTGCCGGGACTCGTGATCGATCGCTTTGATGACGTACTGGTTGTGCAGAGCTCTACTGCCGGTATCGATGTTGTCATGGATGACGTCAAGGATGTTTTGACAGAACTGTTCGACCCGGAAGCGATTATCCTGCGCAACGACAGTGGCGCCCGCGACCTGGAAAACCTTGAACGTTACACCCGTGTCATACACGGCGACATGCCGGACAAGCTCAGGATAGAAGAAAACGGCCTGCGCTTTGAAGTCCCGACCACCGACAGCCAGAAGACCGGCTGGTTTTATGATCAACAGGACAACCGTCGTCGGCTGAATCGATACGTTGCCGGCAAGAGCGTGCTCGATGTCTTCAGCTACGCCGGTGGCTGGGGCATACATGCCGCCCACTATGGCGCCCGGGATGTTGCCTGTGTTGATGCGTCCGAAGCCGCGCTGGAATCGGTCAAGCGCAACGCCGAGCTCAACAGCCTCGACAGTTTTGTTCGAACCATCAAAGGTGATGCCTTTGAAGTGCTCAAGCATCTGAAAGAAAGCGGCGAGATGTTTGATGTGGTCATTCTTGATCCGCCCGCCTTCATCAAGCGCAAGAAGGACATGGACTCCGGCAGTATTGCCTACGAACGTCTGAACAAGGCCGGCCTGCAACTGGTCAACGATGGCGGCGTGCTGATCTCGTGCTCGTGCTCGCATCACATGAGCGCTGACAACCTGCAACGCGCCATTCTGAAAGCGGCGCAAAAGAGCCGGCATCAGCTGCAGATACTGGAAACCGGTGAACAAGGCCCCGATCACCCGGTACACCCCGCCATCGCTGAAACCCGCTACCTGAAGGCGTTTTATTGCCGGGTGCTGAATACCTAGTCTTTATCCGACTGCGATTCACGGATGAGTCGCTTGATCTCCACTTCACCCAGCGGCTGCTTCCATTTTACCTTCAGGCTTTCGCACCACTCGGTGGCAAAGTCAGGCTGTATTTTGATATTGATGCCCAGGGTAATGAGCATGACTATTAACGCACCACAGCTGGCGAGCAACATGTCCTTGTGCGCATCCCAGATGTCGCCTTGCGTGCCCAGGTAAGCTACACCCAGGTCACCACCAAACAGCTCTGCCGCGCCCCATTCAAACAGTTCAAACATCATCGATGACGCCATGACAAGATCCAGCGGAAAGAAATACGCCCAGAAACCCCTGGCGTCGGCAATACGGCAATACACCTCGCGTACCGGGTAGGCCAGCAACAAGCCGTAGAGAAAATGCACCAGCCGGTCGAAGTGATTGCGCTGCCAACCCATGGCTTCATTGAGACTGAAGCCAAACGCAGACTGAAGAAAGGCGTCATACGGCACCATGGCATAGGTGTAATGCGCGCCCACTTCGTGCAAACACAGGAACAGGAATATCAGCGTGTAGGAAATGCGCGACAAGGGAAAACCTTTTCTTGTCGCAACCAGTGCCACAACGAATATCAGCACCAGCAGGTTTTCCAGCGCCCAGTCCTTGCGATCATAAGGACCGAATGCCAGCAATATAAACTCAAGCGCAAACAGGCTGGTGAGTATTTTAAGGTAATGCCTGCGCCACAAAATCATGGGCTTCTCCCGATACCATGGTTTGCGTTGCCAAGCACCCCGTGCCCGGAGGCCAATTGGCCAAACCTGTCAGACCCAAGACAACCAGGCGCCAAGCCCGGTAATCACAACGGAAACCGGCAGCAGTAAAGCCAACAGCTTGAGCAACCGCATTTGTGCGCTTGCCAGATTTGTACCCGGAACCGATTCCGATTCTGCTTCAAGTGCGCGACGAGCCGGCGGAATCAACGCTACCAGCAGGTTACCGATGAGCATGGCGAGCGGCACCGCACCGATTATTGGCCCCATGGTGGCCATAACGACACCCGCCCCGATGCCATTTTTTAATGTCTGCCCCGGGTGTTGCGCCATGTGCAACGATTCCGCCGCAAACATACCGCTGATCCAGATTGCGCCCAGCAGGAAAACAATGACCGGGATCAGTAACAGGTTCCAGGCATTTTTTCGGCGCTTTGCCCGCGCCCTTGCCTCTTTAATCAACTTCATCACATTCATGACGCATTCACCTTAAACGACACACATCATTCCGCCCTGGACAAGGCAACTATCGCTGCGCCTCAACAAAACCGGGCTAAATCGTGTGCTGCTATCCTGCATTCGGGCACGATTTGACTCGTCGATTCAGTCCTCAAATCAACTCACTAAACGCCCGGCACCTTGCCCTGCACATAGGCCGGGAGCCATTGATACACAACACGGCGTGCCTGGCCCCAGAAGCCGGAAAGCATCAGCAACGACGAACCAATAATAACGCCGACATAGGCAAAGCTGTCCCCGGCCAGGCCGTACATCTCGAACAGCTGGGTTAATGCATACAGAACATAGATCAGCGATGACACCATAAAGGCGCGCCTGTCTATCACCAACGAGACGACAGAAAGCAGAACATACAGCACGACAACGATAACAATCGCCGACACGCCCTGGTTGCCCTTGAGGATACCGAGGTTGGTGAAAATCGGGTGAACGATTAACGGCGCAGCGGCGAGGTGTAACCAGAACGCGACGTCGGATTTGCGGGTAACGCGTTCAACGTCAGCAGAATCCCAGTACATCGCCACGTAAAACACGCCCAGGCCGGCCAGGAATGTGAGCAGGTTGATATGCACCTTGAGCGCCGGAAACACTGACAACATCGCCGCCACCAGGAACACAATCGCCGCCGCCGTCCCGGCCGCGACAGTTATCGGCACCTTGAACCGCTTCCAGTGCAGCCACGTTGCCACCGACGACACCAGCCCGGCAAGCATGATTGCAGGCTCGGACGGTATAACGAATAACGACAACACCAGGGAAAATGTTCCGCCGGCATAGGACACCAGCAAAACGATAGCCGGTAACGCCATGTTCCGCCTGAGCACAAAAAACTCCGCCAGGCCCCACGACAAGGCAACAACCAGCAGCATCGATATCGTCTGGCTCAGACCGTGCGTGACCCAGGCCGTTGAAAAGATCAATAATGCACACGCCACCACGACAAAGATGTCGCTAAAGCTGTTAACAAGCCGGATGTTCTCTTCATCCGCTGGCCGCACATCCGCCTTCGATGCCATAAATGACCGGAACTGTGTTACCGAATCTTGTGTAAAGATTCCCTCTTTTACCGCACCTTCCAGATCTTCGTCCGTGTACATGTTTCCTCTCAGTTTGAGTAGTGCCGGGATTTCCCGGCCAGATCGCAATGCTTGGCAACCCCGGTACACACTTTACCCGGCCCCGGAAGTTTCGAATTGCGCCATTATCCGGTTTGCCGGGTATATCACAACCCTGGCAAGACGCGCACACCTTCGTGGCGCTTGGAATCGCATTAACGACTGAATCGAAACGCCTTATTCGCCATGATGGCAAACAGCTTCCAGGTTGTGGCCATTAATATCGATGACAAACGCACCATAATAATTGGCGTGATACTGCGCCCTGATCCCGGGCTCGCCATTATCGGTCGCCCCCGCCGCAATCGCCGCAGCTTTAGCGCCATGCCGCCTAGAGATACTGTTTTGCCCGGGAAATGGGCCCTCTAAGTTAGAAAATGAGCCTGAATAAACTAAATTGTTTTTCTTTATCAATGCATTAGACAGGTCCGACCCTGGTTGCCTCCTGTTATATCGTTCTACATAGGCATTCTGTTGCGGGTTACCTGGCTGTATAAACTCGAGTTCAATACCCTTCCTGTCTGACCAGTGTTTCAGTGCGTGACTGATGAACTCCGGGCCGTTATCGCAACGTAACCGGTTCGGCTTCCCTCGCCACTCAATGATGTGGTCCAGTACCCGTATTACGCGGGGTGCGGGCA